>JAUNRP010000166.1 GCA_030544165.1 bacterium | reverse complement strand
AGGCCACCGGCCACGAGCGGGAGCTGCTGGATGCCATCGCCCTCGCGGAGGAGGCGGTCCCCGGCACCCGGGCGATCGATCTGGACCGTGAGGATGACGGGGCGAAGTACGAGATCGAGGTGACGGACGGGACCACCCTGACCAAGGTCGAGGTGGAGGGCGGTGCGGCACGCGTCGAGGAGTCCGAGCCGCTGGAGGCGGACGAGAGGGCCGAGTTCGAGGCAGCGGTCATCACCATCCAGGAGGCGATCCGTAAGGCATTGGACACCTGGCCCGGGATCGTGGATGACATCGAACTCGATGAGGACGGAGATCTGAACGCCGTGGTCTGGGAGTTCACGATCCACCAGGACGGCCGGGAGATCGAAGTGTGGGTGGATGCTGCCACGGGTGAGCCCGGAGAGTAGTCTGGGCGCCACCCCTCCCCTGGCTCGACCGGAAGCTCCGAATGATCACCGCCATCGAACTCGGCATCCTCTACGCCATCATGGCGCTCGGGGTGTACCTGACCTTCCGTGTCCTCGAGTTCGCGGACCTCACGGTTGACGGTTCGTTCACCACGGGCGCCGCGGTGGCGGCGATCGGGATCGTGAACGGCCAGCCCCCGTGGCTGGTGACCATCCTCGCCATCGCCGCAGGCATGGTGGCGGGCACCATCACGGGGCTCCTCCACACCAAGGGCAACATCGACGGCCTCCTGGCCGGAATCCTCACCCAGCTCAGCCTGTACTCGATCAACCTGCGCATCATGGGGCGGGCGAACGTACCGCTGCTGCGGGAGGAGACCCTCTTCACCGGGATCCGGGGGGAGGAGATGTTCGGCACCCGAATCCTCGGAACGTGGCTCGGCCCGCTCCTCCTCCTGCCCGTCACCCTCGCGGTCCTCGCGTTCGTGATCTGGTTCCTGCGGACCAACATGGGCCTCGCACTGCGCGCCACGGGGGACAACCCGGGGATGATCAGCGCGTTCGGCGTCTCCACGGACAACCAGAAGATCCTCGGCCTCGCCCTCTCCAACGGGATGGTGGGCCTCTCCGGCGCGCTGGTGGCCCAGTACCAGGGCTTCGCGGACGTGGGCATGGGAATCGGAATGATCGTGGCGGGGCTCGCCTCGGTGATCATCGGCCAGGCGATCTTCGGCCGCCTCACGATCGGGCGCGCCGCCACGGCCGCGGTGATCGGGGCGGTCCTCTACCGCCTCGTCATCTACTTCGCCCTCAGCGCCGGACTCGATCCGAACGACATGAAGCTCATCTCCGCCGTGCTCGTGGTGCTCGCGCTCGTGATCCCCCAGTGGAACCTGATCGCCAGGGCCTCGCGCCGCTGGAAGGCGTGGCGCGGGGACGATCCCACCATCGCCGCCACCCAGGTCCAGGTCTTCCGGGAGGACGATCCCATCTCCGCGATCCCGGTGGATGGCGAGTCCCGCCCCACCGCCCCGGTCAACCACGGCGCCGTCCGAGAGACGGATGACCTCACCGATCCGCTCGCCGGCACGGGCGCCCAGGACGAGAGGGAGGGCCGGTAGTGCTGCAGGTCATCGGGGTCACCAAGACCTTCTTCCCCGGCACCGTCAACGAGCGCCGCGCCCTGAACGGCGTGGACCTCTCCCTGGAACCCGGCGAGTTCGTGACCGTGATCGGCTCCAACGGCGCCGGTAAATCCACCCTCCTCAACATCGTCTCCGGCACCCTCCGCCCGGACGAGGGCCTCGTGTCCATCGATGGCCACGACGTCACGAGGCTCCCCGAGCACCGCCGGGCCGGACTCGTTGGCCGCGTCTTCCAGAACCCGTCGGCGGGCACCGCCCCGCACATGACCATCGAGGAGAACCTGGCCATCGCCCTGGAGCGCGGCAAGCGCCGCACGCTCGCACCCGGCGTGACGCGCAAGAAGCGGGAGTTCTTCGCCGAATCCCTGATGGAGCTGGAGCAGGGCCTCGAGCACCGCCTCGGCGACTGGGTGGGCCTCCTCTCCGGCGGCCAGCGCCAGTCCCTCTCCCTCCTCATGGCCACCTTCACCCAGCCGGCCATCCTGCTCCTGGACGAGCACACCGCGGCCCTCGATCCCCAGCGCGCCGCCCTCGTCACCCGCATCACCACCGAGATCGTGGAGCGCCACCGCCTCACCACCCTCATGGTCACGCACAACATGGACCAGGCCCTGCGCCTCGGCACCCGCCTGATCATGATGCACGCCGGCCGCATCGTCCTCGATGTTGCCGGGAAGGAGAAGGAGCGCATGACCGTGCCCGATCTCCTCCGGGCCTTCGAGCAGATCAAGGGCGCCGAGCTCTCGGACCGCACCCTGCTCGGGTAGGTTCCCCGACGACGGGGGCCCACCCGCCGTCGTCGTCCCACCTGAGTGCAAGGGTTCCCCGACGACGGGGGCCCACCCGCCGTCGTCGCCCCACCTGGGTCCGCGGCTGGCACTCGACGCTATCCTTGCCCCACAACCGCGCACCCGGGGAGGGTCATGAACGACGTACTGGACGGGATCGGCAACTTCACCGGGCTCATGATCGCCGCCGGCATGTGGGCCCTGATGATCTGGCTGATCGCCACCACGGTGCGTCGGGTGCTCGGGGTGCGGGTGGGGTGGCCGCGCACGATCGTGGTGGCGTTCATCAACACCTGGGCGCTGAACGCGCTGATCGACTGGGCGATGGAGATCTCGGGGTTCAACCGGGTGGACGCGGATGAGCCGGCCACTCTGGCGGCGTTCGTGCTGTTCTACGGGATGTTGTTCCTGTGGGCGTTCGCGCTCGGCGCGCTCCTCCTCGTGGCCACGGAGATCATCCTCCCCACGGGAACGCTGCCCAGCGCGCGGCAGCTCTTCTTCGGGTGGGGCAGGCGCTGGCGGCGCTTCAGGCGGTACACGCAGATCCTCGTCATCTTCGCCAAGAACGGCCTGACCTCCCAGCTCCGGGGCTTCCGCGCACCGGACGAGGACGCGGACGGGGGCCACGAGGTGGCCCGCTCGCTGCGGATCGCGCTGGACCAGTGCGGCATCACCTTCATCAAGGCCGGCCAGGTCCTCTCCACCCGCGCGGACCTGATCCCGAAGGCGTTCGTGGAGGAACTCTCCAAACTGCAGACCACCGCGGAGCCCGTCTCCTGGGAGGAGTGGAAGGGGGCGCTCGAGGAGTGCATCGGCGCACCCGCCGACTCCATGTTCTCCCACGTGGAGCGCGAACCCCTCGCGGCGGCCTCGGGCGCCCAGGTGCACCTCGCGCGCCTCAAGGACGGCCGGGAGGTGGTGGTCAAGGTGCAGCGGCCCGAGGCCGCCCGCACCGCCGCCCTGGACCTGGACATCATGCTGCGCATGTGCCGGATGCTCGATCGCAATGCGCCGTGGGCCCACCGAATGGGGCTGCTCGGCCTCGCCGAGGGCTTCGCCGCCTCCATCCGCGAGGAGCTGGACTACCGCGAGGAGATCGACAACATGGCCGCGATGCGCGCCTCGCTCGATCGCCGCGGGGTGCGGGTGCCCACGGTGGAGCGGGAGCTGTGCTCGCCGCGCAACATCGTGATGGAGAAGTTCGATGGCAAGCCCGTCTCCAAGGCGGAGTTCATCCACGGCCTCAGCCGCGAGCAGCGCCAGGCCTCCGCGCAGGTGCTGCTGGAGGCGGTGCTCGATCAGATCGTGAACGAGGGCCTCTTCCACGCCGATCTCCACCCCGGCAACGTCTTCATCTGGCCGGACGGCACGGTGGGATTGCTCGACTTCGGCTCCGTGGGCCGCCTGGACGCCACCTCGCGCCGCGCGCTCGCCCGCCTCCTGTGGGCCATCGATGCGGATGACCCGGTCATGGCCACCGACTCCCTCCTCGGGATCGTGGACGCCCCCAAGGACCTGGATGAGCGCCTGCTCACCCGGGAGATCGGCGGACTGCTCGCCAAGTTCCGGGGCGGGATCGGGCTCGGCACCGGCTCCATGGAGGTGTTCACCGATCTCTTCCAGCTCATGCTCGACCACGGGCTCGGGGTCCCCGCGCAGTTGGGCGCGGCCCTCCGGTCACTCGCGGCGCTCGAGGGCACGTTGCTCCTCATCGATCCCGAGCTGGACCTGGTGGAGGCGGCCCGCAAGACCGGCCGGGAGACCATCGGGAAGATCACCCCGGAGCGGATCAAGAACGAGATGATGGCGCAGTTCATGCACGTCATGCCGCTGATCGAGCACCTCCCCTCCCGGCTCAACCGCATCACCGAGGACCTGGAGACCGGGAACTTCCGGGCCAACATCCGGATCCTGGACGATCCGGAGGACCGCCGCTTCCTCGATGGCCTCGTGCAGCAGCTCGTGACCGCCGTGCTCGCGGTGGGGGCGGTGCTCGGCGGCATCATGCTCGCCACCAACCCGGGCGGCCCGGACCTGCTGCCGGAGGTCACGCTCTACAACTTCTTCGGCTCACTCCTGGCATTCGCCGGGTTCGTGCTCGCGCTGCGCTCGGTGGCCCACGTGTTCTCCCGGACCAGGCGGAAGACGTAGACTCCGAGGCGTCATCCAAGGAGGGCCGTGCGGGAACTGAACGCCGAGGAGATCGGCAACTGCTTCGTCAACTGCTCCGCTCGCGACCTCGAGAAGCTGGAGATCCCCGCTGACCTCGAGGACCGCCCCTGGCCCACCCTCGACTTCCTCGGCTGGATCGACCCCTCCACGCCCCTGCGCGGCTACCTCGTGGTGGACCTGCCCGAGGGCCTCACGGGAGTCCGGCTGCGCTTCCCCGGCAACCCGCCCTCCACCCGCCGCCCCTCCATGTGCGCCTTCTGCCACACGGTCCACGCCGTGGGCGGGGTGGCCCTCGTCTCCGCGCCCCGCCGGGCCGGGGACTCGGCCGGCTCGTTCGGCACCTACGCCTGCTCCGACCTCGCCTGCTCGCTCCACGTTCGCGGCCTCACCGGCCCCGTCCACGGGGTC
>JAUNRP010000165.1 GCA_030544165.1 bacterium | reverse complement strand
GCATGGCGCTCGCCTCCGCCGGCCTGCGTGCCGCCGCCATCTCCGGTGACGTGGCGCAGGGCGAGCGCGAGAAGATCGTGGAGCGGCTGCGCCGCGGAGCCCTCGATGTGCTGGTGGCCACGGATGTGGCCGCCCGCGGGCTTGATGTGGAGCGGATCGGCCTGGTGATCAACTTCGATGTTCCCCGCGAGCCGGAGGCCTACGTGCACCGGATCGGCCGCACCGGCCGCGCGGGCCGCTCCGGCAAGGCGCTCACCTTCTTCACCCCCAAGGAGTTCGACCGGCTGCGCCGGATCGAGCGCACCACCGGTGCCGATCTCACCGAGGTCCAGGTCCCCACTCCGGACGACGTGGCGAACCACCGCATCGCCGTGGCCCTGCGCCAGCTCCCCTCGGGGGACCTCTCCCGGTTCGAGGCCGCCGTGCGCGACTCGGGGATGGAGCCGATGCACGTGGCCGCCGCGCTGCTCGCCAAGGTCACGGACGTGGGTCCCTCTGGCCCAACGACGCAGGGCCGGCTGCGCCGCGAGGAGTCCGTGGACGAGCGCGGCGCGTTCATCCAGGCATTCTTCGAGGGCCAGGGCCGCGGCAAGGACTCCCGCCGCGGCGATCGCCAGGGACCGGGAGCCGGCGGCAAGGCCACCCGTGCGGGCCGCGCCCAGCGCGGTCAGGGCAACTACCCCTTCAAGTACCGCGTGGAGGTGGGCCACCGCGACGGCGTGAACCCCGGCGGGATCGTGGGCGCGCTCACGGGCGATGGCCGGATCGACGGCAACGAGATCGGCCGGATCGACATCCTCCCCTCGTTCTCCCTCGTGGAACTCGCCAACGAGCCCACCGACGATCAGATGCACCGGCTCCAGAAGACCCGCGTCTCCGGCCGCGCGCTCCGCATGGCCCCGGACTCGGGTCCGGGCGGCGGCCAGCGCGGTGGCCACCGGGGCGGGAACCGCGGCGGCGGGCGCTACGAGCGCAGGGACAACCCGAGGGACTCCCGGAACCGCTGGTAGCCGGAGAGGGGGCCCGCCCGCCGGCGGACATCCCCCCGCCTTGCGCTCACCTCCCCCGGCACCCACCCGCCGCCGGAGATTCCCCCACCTTGCGCTGACCTCCCCGGCGCCCACCCCGCGCATCTGCCCGCCGAACCCCCGCAGCGGTCACTCCCCGCTCGCCCCGTGCGCACGAGACGCCTCGACCTTGCCGATTTTGTGAGAGGCGGAAGGTGTCAATCTGTTGTGAGTCGGTCTTTGGTTTTTTTGGTGTTGATGCCGACCCTGGCGTAGGGGGCTTGGGCTGTGGGTGGGGTGTGGTAGCGGGCAGGGTTTGCTCGGTAGAGCTGGTCGAGGGTGTGTTGGCGGGCGGTGTGGATGTGTTTCCAGGTGCCGTCGTGGACGCTGGCGGGGGTGTGTCCGGCTAGGCCGGTGTGGTGGTGGGTGGTGTTGTAGGCATCGATGACGGTGGTGAACCAGGTGCGGGCGTGTTCGATGCTGGTGAAGTGGCGGGGGGCGGCGTGCCAGTACTTGAGGGTCTTGTGGCCGGCCTCGCTGAACGGGTTGTCGTTACTGACCCCGGGGCGGGAGCGGGAGCGGGTGATACCGAGGCGGGAGTACAAGTCGGCCATCGTCTCGGACATCATGGACGCCCCTCCATCGGAGTGGACCACTGTGGGGTGGGCTCCGTAGTGGGCGAAGGCGGCGGTGAACATGTCCCTGGCGAGTTTTTTGTCTTCTCGGTCCTCGATGCGGGAGGCGACGATCTGGCGTGAGAACAGGTCCATGGCCACGTAGAGGTGGTAGGTGACGGATTGGAAGGGGCCGGGTAGTTCGGTGATGTCCCAGGTCCACACCTGCATCGGTGCGGTGGCCTCTAGCACTGGCATCCGAGGTGGGGTGCGCTTCCGCTTGGGGCCGGGGGCAGGGCCGAGCGTGCGGGCGATACGGTGCCACGAGGACAAGGACGCCACCGGCTGCCCGGAATCCAGGGCATCCCAGAACGCTTGGGCCACACTCTTGCCCGGCTCCCGGGATACCAGCTTCGCGGTGATCGCTGCCCGTTCGGACCCGGTCAGCCACGCCTGCCAGCGTCGCTCCCGGTGGGGGATCCTCACCCCGCCACCGGGTCGGCCATAGACCCGGTAATGCCACGTGCTGCGCGGGATCCCGACCAGGTCCAGAGCGACTCGCTGGCTAATGCCCTTCGCCAGGGTCTCGGAGACCAGGTTGTTCTCGATCTCGGTCAGCTCAGCCCTCAGGCGTGCTCCCGCCGAGGCTCTCAGTTCGGGCTGCTGCCACGCTCGGGAGGTGGTGAGAGCTGTTCCCTCTCGGATAACCGCTCCAGCAGCCCTAAAGCTTTTCCCAACGCGTTCACCAGCTCCGCTTGCTGAACGAGTTCACGGTCTTTGGCAGCCAACTGTGCTTCCAGTGACTGAACCCGAGCGATCAGGCGGGCCATCTCCTTGGTTTCCACCACGCTCACCATGGCCCCGGCCCGCGGGACGAGGCCGCGGTCCAGATCCCCTTGGAGCACAACACGCCTCCACCGGTACATCTGATAGTTCGGGATTCCCCGCTCAACCAGCCACGCGCGACGCGAGCCGTGCGGGACCGCGAGATACTCATACACCGCATCGCGAACCTCCTCATTCGTGTAGCCGATAGCCATCAGTCTCTCCCTTCATCACAACGGAGTGACTCACAACCAGTCTGACACCTGGGGCCTCTCACAAAGTCGGCACCCCATCTGTCACACAGGTTCACAACAGCCTCAGGGGTACCGATAATCCTGCCGAATTTGTGAGAGGTGCCCCTCGTGGGCCCCGACCTCTCACAAAATCGGCAGAACTGAGGGCGGGCGGCCGCATACACGGGCGGGCGGGCGTCAACACCCACAAGCGCGGGCGGCCACACACTCGAGCGCGGCCACAGAACCGCGCGAACGGGCATCCACTAACACGCGAACGGGCGGGCCCTTCCGGACCCGCCCGTTGCGCTCGTCACGCCGCTCGACTCACCATGTGGTGCCAGGAGGGAAGAGACCCAGGAGGTCCGGCAGCCACATCGAGATCGCCGGGATGAAGGCGATCAGAATGAGGCCAACACAGAGTGCCCAGAAGAACGGCCACAACTTGCCGATCAGGGCCTCGATTCTGACATTCGCCACGCGCGCCGCCACGAACAGGTTGTTCCCGATCGGTGGTGAGACGTTGCCGAGGCACATGTTGAAGACCATCATCGCGCCGAAGTGAACGGGGTGGACCCCGAGCTCCATCACTACGGGGAGGAAGATTGGCGTGAAGATGAGGATGGCCGGGGTGGGGTCCATGACCGTTCCGGCGATCAGCAACACCACCATGATCATCGCCAGCACCACATAGGTATTGGTGCTGATCCCGAGCAGGCCCTCTGTGACCATCTGCGGCCAGCGGGCGAAGGAGATCACCCAACCGAGGATCCCGGACATGCCGATCAGCAGCATGATGATTCCCGTGACCTTGGCGGCCTCGAGGATGATGCCCGGCAGGGACTTCAGCGGCAGCGAGCGCTGAATCAGCCCCAACACCAGCGAGTACAGCACCGCGATCACGGCGGACTCGGTGGCCGTGAAGTAGCCGGCGAGGATTCCGCCGATCACTACCACGATCATGAGGAGGGCCGGGAGCGCCCGGAGAAACACGATCAGGGCCTGCTTGATGGTGGGCCGCTCCATGGTGGAGCGCAGCTCCGGGTGGCGCTTGGCGTACAGGGCCACCATCACGATGCAGACCAGAGACCAGATGAGACCCGGCCCCACACCCGCCATGAACAGGGCCGCGATCGAGGTCTGGGAGACCAACGAGTACACGATAAAGGTGTTGGACGGCGGCAGGAGCATTCCCGCCGGAGAGGACATGCCGTTGACCATCGCGGCCCAGGAGGGGTCGTACCCCTCCTTCTTCATCCTCGGGGACATGACGGTGCCAACCGCGGCGGCGGAGGCCACGGACGCACCGGACACCGCACCGAACATGGTGTTGGCCACCACCGTGGTCTGGGCGAGGGATGCCGGGAGCCGGCCCGCCACCACGAGGGCGAGATCGATGAGGCGGGAGGCGATGCCGCCCGTGTTCATCAACCCTCCGGCGAGGATGAAGAAGGGGATGGCCAACAGCGGGAAGTTGTTGCTGCCGGCCACGATTTTTTGCGCGGAGGTCAGCGAGGCCATCTCGAAGTCGCCCAGCAGGATGAAGATGGCGAGCATGGATGGCAGGCCCATGGAGATGGCCACCGGGACGGCGAACGCGATCCCGAGGACCATGCCGCCAATCAGGACAATCGAAGCGAGGATTACCGGATCCATCAGACTGCCTCCCCCATCTCCTCGGAGATGTTGAGCGCCACGTCGTCACCGGTGAGGATCCCGATGATGTGGACGAGCGAGAAGAAGATGATGATCCCGCCGGCCACCGGCATCACCGTGTAGACCTGCCCCACCGTGAGCGGGAGGGAGGCGATGTCTTGGTTGGACGAGCCCGAGGCCACCGCCATACCGCCAATGATGAACGAGGCGAACACGAAGAAGATCACCAGCAGCTCAACGATGACCACCGTGATCTTCTGCGCCGCCGGTGCGAATTTCTCCACCATCATTTCCACGGCAATGTGGCCCCGCTCGCCGAACACGTAGGCGGCGGCGAACAGCGAGAGGACCACGAACGTGTAGGACGCCGCCTCCGTGGTCCACGGCGCGGCGTTGTTGAGGACCTGACGGGTGAAGACCTGCCAGGTCACCACAACCACCAGGAAAACGAAGAGGACCAGGCAGATCCCGGCAAGGATCCACGTGACCCACGTCCGGACCGTATTCAGCACCCCGAACACTGGGTTCATGGTCTTCACGGCCACCGCAGCATCTGGCGCACCCTCACGCGCATCTGACGCACCTTCAGGGACGGC
>JAUNRP010000164.1 GCA_030544165.1 bacterium | reverse complement strand
TGCCATCCAACGGGCGGCGAGCGCGCCGTCGATGGCGCGGTGATCAGCGGAGAGGGTGCAGGTCATCACCTGGGCCACCTGCACCTCACCATCCACCACCACGGCCTCGGCACGTGATGCACCCACGGCGAGAATCCCCGAGTGTGGCGGATTGATGATCGCCGAGAACTCCTTGACCCCGAACATCCCGAGGTTGGAGACCGTGAAGGTTCCTCCTTCGAGCTCGTGCTGCCGGAGCTTCTTGTCCCGGGCACGCTCCGCGAGATCGCGGACGTTGGCGGCCACCTGGCCGAGTGAGAGGTTCGCCAGATCGCGCACCACGGGAGTCACCAGATCCGTCTCAGTGGAAACAGCAACCGCCACATCCACCTGCTGGTAGTGGCGCATGGCATCCGGTGTCCAGATGACGTTCGCCTCGGGGACGGCCTCGAATGCAGCGGCCACCGCCTTCAAGACGAAATCGTTGACACTGATCTTCACCTTCGCAGCGGCGTTCACCCTGGAACGCAGTTCGAGGAGCGCGTCCATCCTGCAATCTGCCACCACGTAGAAGTGGGGGATGGACTGCTTGCTCTCCGCCAGGCGCCGGGCGATCGCCTGCCGCATGCGGGTGTGGGGCACCTCCTCGAACGAGGCCGGATCGGTGGCGGCTGCCGGAGCCGCAGGGGTGGAGGTGGCATCCGCTGCGGATGCTGCAGGCTCGGCAGAGCCAGTGTTCTCCGACTCTGCGCGGTCCACATCCGCACGCACGATGCGCCCGCCGGGCCCGGTTCCCGTAATCCGCTCCAGGGGGATTCCCTTCTCGCGGGCCAGCTTGCGCGCCAGCGGGCTCGCAAAGATCCGTTCGCGGCCCTCGCCGGCCACGCGATCCTCAGGGCTCGGGTCAACCTCGCTACCTCCACTGCTCGAGGTACCGCCACCCTCGCCCGTCTCCACGGGTGCCTCCGCCGTGGTCCCCTCGGCCGCGGGGGCCGGGTTGAGGGGGTGGGGGGTGCCGCTGACGGGAGTCGCATCTCCCGGATCGGGCGAGTCTGTTGAGGTTTCGGAACCTGCACCAGGCTCGGGTGAGGCAGCGGACGGGGCGGAGCTTGCGTCGTCGGGAGATTCGTCTGGTGAGGACAGGAGGACGGCGATCGGATCTCCCACCTGCACCGTGGTTCCCCCCGGAACGAGGAGCTTTCCGATCCAGCCGGACTCCTCGGCGGCAAGGTCAACCACCGCCTTGTCGGTCTCGATCTCGGCGAGTTGGGTGCCCACCTGAAACTCGTCTCCCGGAGCCACCGTCCACGTGGTGATGGTGGCCTCGGTGGCGCCCGCGAGCACCTCTGGCATACGGAGTGTGCGTGCCATGGTCAGGCGCCCTTCCCCTCGATCACGAGACGGAGGCCGGCGGCCACCTCTTCACTCTTTGCGATCGCCGCGCGCTCCAGCACCTTGGAGATGGAGGGCGAGGCCTCGGAGCCGTGGACGCGCTGGATCGGCTGATCGAGGTAGTCGAAGAAGCGCCGCTGGATCTCATCCGAGAGCCAGCCACCATAGGAGGTTCCGATCGCACCCTGCTCCACGATCAGGACGTTGTTCGTCTTCTTGATGGACTCGCCGATGGTTTCCCAGTCGATGCTGGCCCTATCGAGCCACCGCAGGTCAACCACCTCGGCGTCAATGCCCGTCTCCTCCACCGCGGCGAGGCTCTCGCTCACCATCGAGAGATAGGTGAGGACCGTGAGGTCCTCGCCCTCCCGACGGATCGCCGCGCTCCCCACGGGGATGGCGTAATCGAGGTCATCCACGGGACCCATCCCGCGGCTCGAGTAGAGATCCACGTGCTCGATCACCAGCACCGGATCCTCGAGCGCGAGTGCCGTGTTCATCAGCCCCACGTAGTCGTAGGGCGTGGAGGGGGCGATGATCCGCCAGCCGGGGCTGGTGGCGTAGATGCCCGCCGGATCCATCGAGTGCTGGGATCCGTAGCCCGTTCCGGCTGCCACCTTCGAACGCAGGACAAGCGGGACGGCGGCCTCTCCGCCGAACATGTGGCGCGCCTTGGCGATCTGGTTGAACACCTGATCCGCGGCCACCCACATGAAGTCCGGGTACATGAACTCGACGACGGGGTGGAACCGTCCGTCGAGTGCCATCCCGCCCGCGAGGCCTGCGAATGCGTTCTCCGCGATCGGTGTCCCGAGGACCCTGTCCGGGAACTGCTCAACCAGCCCCTTGGTGGCGCCATTGGTGCCGCCCTTGAGCCGGTGGACGTCCTCGCCGAGCACCACGATCCGCGGATCGTCCTCCATGCGGCGGCCCATGACGGCCGCCACGGCATCGATGAAGCGGGTCTCGGCCAGTTCTCCGCCGAAGTCGGACTCCTCGACATAGGTGAGGCCACCGAGCTCCGACATGTCCCCGCGTACGCCCACGTCAACGAAATCGGGTGATGGCCACAGATCCGGCCGGATGCGCCGCTGGCCGGGCTTGCCCTCAGGGAGCGGCTCGAGGAGTGTGGAGGCGATCTCCGCCATGGTCTCCGAGGCCTGGGAGCGGATGGACTCCACGCCCTGGTCATCGATCAAGCCGCGCCGGGTCATCTCCGCCGCAACACGCCCGAGCGGATCCCGCTCGCGCCAGGCCGCCTCCTCATCCTTGGTGCGGTAGCCGAACGCGGAGCCGGGGTAGGGGCCATTCTGGTGGAAGTACCGGTAGACCTCCGCCTCGATGACCGTGGGGCCATTGCCCTCGCGCATGTGAGCGACCGCCTGCTCGGTGGCGAGGTGCACGGCGAGCGGGTCCATGCCATCAACCCGCCAGGCCGGGATCCCGAAACCGGGCCCGCGGCCGGAGAGCCGTGTCTCACCCGCCGACTCATCGATGTGGGTGGAGACCGCATAGAGGTTGTTCTCGATAAAGAAGCAGAGCGGTAGCTTCCAGGCGGAAGTGAGGTTCATCGACTCCAGGACCGAGCCGATGGCCACGGCGCCGTCCCCGAAGTAGGAGATGGTCACGTCGTCGGTTCCCGAACGAGCCTGTGCGAACGCGTTTCCGGCAGCGAGCGGCACGCCGCCACCCACGATCGCGTTCGTTCCGAGCGCCCCCGCCTCGTGCCACTGGAGGTGCATGGATCCTCCGCGGCCCCGGCAGTACCCGTTGGCGAGCCCCAGGATCTCGGAGAGGGTACGCGAGAGCACCTCGTGGATCTCCGGAGTGATGATCTGGTCAACGTCCACCGTGGAGGCGCCCACGTGGGTGAGGGCCTTGGCAAGGAACTGGTGGTGGCCACGGTGGGAGCCGTTCACTCCGTCCGACGTTCGGAGGCCCATGATGGAGCCCACCGCGCCTCCCTCCTGGCCGATCGACGAGTGCGCGGGACCGTGGACCAAGCCATCACCGGCAAGTTCGAGCACCGTCTCCTCGAACGCGCGAATCAGGTGGAGTTGGACCAGCATCGCGGAGAGAAGCTGTGGATCGGCGGAATCCCAGTCCTCCTGCGTGGTACGCAGTTCGACCCACGGGACACCGGCCTCCAGTTGGATGATCTCCGGCATAGTCAGTTCCTCCTCGAACTCTCGATCGTTGACAACTCTAGAATGGGATTGGATACAATGCAAGGGTCTAGACCACCGCTTCCGCGGCTGGTCCGACGAATATGAGCATGAATGTATACGGAAGGGTTGATGCATCGTGGCAATCCCCGGACTCGCCGGCACCGAACACATCGGATTCACCGTTCCCGACCTCGAACAGGCGCACGACTTCTTCGTGAACGTGATCGGTGCGGAGTACTTCTTTCCGTTGGGGCCGTACGTGGACTCAGAGGGCGAGTGGATGAAGGACCACCTTGGCGTCGATCCCCGCACCGTCATCCGGGAACTGAGGTTCTACCGCTGCAAGAACGGGCCCAATTTCGAGATCTTCCAGTACGAGACGGAAGATGCCCAGGCTCCGCAACCGCGCAATAGCGACATCGGGGGGCACCACCTCGCCTTCTACGTGGATGATCTCGATGCGGCTATCGAGTACCTGGAGGGCCAGGGAGTTGAGGTGATGGGTGGCCCCACGGCCTCGTCCGGATCCAACCTCGGGAAACGGTGGGTGTACTTCAGGGCTCCCTGGGGAATGCAGATGGAGCTCGTCTCCTACCCGAATGGCAAGGCCTACGAGCAGGAGACCTCGCGGCGTCTGTGGCATCCGGGGTACCCCGCTGAGTGAGCGGGCGGCGCGGGCCGCAACGCCGGCGTCGGAAAGGATCGCCGAAGACCTGAGGGATCGCATCCTGCGGGGGGACCTCGAACCGGGCGGGCGGATTCGACAGGAGGTGATCGCCGAGGAGTACGGTGCGAGTCGGCTACCCGTGCGTGACGCCCTCCGCCTCCTCGAGGGAGAGGGGCTCGTGCGGCTCGTGCCCAACTCCGGAGCATGGGTCAGCGCGCTCAACATGGATGAGCTGGAGGAGGTCTACCGGATCCGGGAGGCGCTCGAACCTCTTCTCCTCGGCCTCTCGCTGCCGCACCTTGCGGAGGGGATCGGCGAACGGCTTATCCTCTTGGCCCACGAGATGGAGTCGGCGGGCGTCGAGGACTTCCTCCGCCTCGACCGCGAGTTCCATCACGGCACCTATCATCCCGAGGCTGCACCCACGCTCCACGCGATGGTAGAGCGCCTCTGGAACAGGACTGAGTCCTACCGGAGGGCGTTCGTCCGGCACGTTGGAATCGAGAGTCTCGTCCAGACCCACGCCGAGCACCATCTGCTCGCTGATGCCGTGATCCGTCGGGACAGGTCCGCTGCAGAGACGCTCCTCCGCCTGCACATCCGCCGAACGCGCGTGGAGCTCGCACAGCATCCCGAGGGGTTTCAGGAGCTGGGCACCGGATAGGACTGCGCCCGATGTCAGGGGCCCTCGGCCCCGCTCACCCTTCCGGGGCCTCAGCAGCCTCGGCCTCTGCCGCCTTCTCCTCCTGCTCGGCCTTCGCGAT
>JAUNRP010000163.1 GCA_030544165.1 bacterium | reverse complement strand
CACTACGGCCACCTGCTCACCGGCTACGTCAAGGACGTGGTGGGCCGCTACCAGAGCCAGCTCGGCAAGCGCGTGGAGCGCCGCTTCGGCTGGGACACCCACGGCCTGCCCGCCGAGCTCGAGGCCCAGCGCGTGCTCGGCATCACCGAGAAGCACGAGATCGAGGACCTCGGGATCGAGGCCTTCAACGCGGCCTGCCGCGAGTCCGTGATGACGTATGCGGACGTGTGGGAGGACTACGTCACCCGCCAGGCCCGCTGGGTGGATTTCGAGAACGATTACAAGACCCTCGATGTCACCTACATGGAGTCGGTGATCTGGGCCTTCAAGCAGCTCTATGACAAGGGTCTCGCGTACGAGGGCTACCGCGTGCTGCCCTACTGCTGGAACGATCAGACGCCCCTGTCCAACCACGAGCTCCGGATGGACGACGACGTCTACCAGGAGCGCACGGACCAGACCGTGACCGTGGGCGTACGCCTCGTCTCCGAGGGCCGCCCGGACCTGGACGGCGCGCTGGCCCTCATCTGGACGACGACGCCGTGGACCCTTCCGTCGAACGCGGCGATTGCCGTGGGGCCCACCCTCCGTTACGCGCTGGTCCGGCCGTCCGAGGGCGTGCTCGCGGGGGAGCGGGTGCTGCTCGCCGAGGCGCTCGTGGGGGCCCATTCCAAGGAGCTGGGGGAGGAGCCCGAGGTGCTCGCCACCTTCGCGGGCTCCGAGCTCGCGGGGCTGCGCTACCACCCGGTGTTCCCATATTTCAAGGACGCCGCGGCCGCGGGGGAGGCCCCGGGGATGGCCGCCTTCCAAATCATCACGGCTGAGTACGTGACCGTGGAGGACGGCACCGGGCTCGTGCACCAGGCGCCGGCCTTCGGTGAGGACGACATGGTGGCGTGCGCCGAGCACGGGATCGGCACCGTGGTGCCGGTGGACGCGCGCGGGCGTTTCACCTCCGAGGTGGCGGACTACGCGGGCATGCACGTGTTCGAGGCGAACCGGCACATCATCGCGGACCTGCGCGAGTCCAGCGGCCCGATCGCCGGGCTTCCGGAGGCGGAGCGCCCCGTGCTCGTGCGCCAGGCCTCCTACGCCCACCCCTACCCGCACTGCTGGCGCTGCGGCGAGCCGCTCATCTACAAGGCCGTGACCTCGTGGTTCGTGAAGGTGACCGCGATCAAGGACCGCATGGTGGAGCTCAACCAGCAGATCACCTGGGTGCCGGAGCACATCAAGGACGGCATCTTCGGCAAGTGGCTGGAGAACGCGCGGGACTGGTCCATCTCCCGTAACCGCTACTGGGGCACCCCCATCCCCATCTGGGTCTCGGACGATCCACAGTACCCGCGGATGGACTGCTACGGCTCGCTCGCGGAGCTGGAGGCGGACTTCGGGCGCCTGCCTCTGAACCGGGAGGGCGAGGTGGACCTCCACCTGCCCTTCATCGATGAGCTCACCCGCCCCAACCCGGATGACCCCACGGGCCAGTCCACGATGCGCCGAATCCCGGACATCCTGGACGTGTGGTTCGACTCGGGTTCGATGCCGTTCGCCCAGGTGCACTACCCGTTCGAGAACGCCGAGTGGTTCGAGCACCACTATCCGGGCGATTTCATCGTGGAGTACATCGGGCAGACCCGCGGCTGGTTCTACACCCTCCACGTGCTGGCCACCGCCCTGTTCGACGTGCCCGCCTTCACCTCCTGCATCAGCCACGGGATCGTGCTCGGCAACGATGGCCGCAAGGCCTCCAAGAAGCTGCGCAACTACCCGGACCCCATGGAGATGTTCGGCACCTACGGCTCGGATGCCGTGCGGTGGAGCCTCATGAGCTCGCCCGTGCTGCGCGGCGGCAACCTGGTGGTGGCGGAGGAGGGGATCCGCGATGCCGTGCGCCACGTGATCCTGCCCCTGTGGAACACCTGGTACTTCCTCGCCCTGTACGCGGGCACCGTGGACGGCGGCGCCGGGTACGAGGCGCACCTCCTGGACCTTGAGGACGAGTCCGTGGTGGCGGGCCTCGGCGTGATGGACCGCTACCTGGTCTCGCGCACGGCCGTGCTCGCTGACGAGGTGCGCTCCTTCATGGACGCCTACGACATCCCGGCGGCCACCCAGAAGGTGCGTGACTACATGGACCTCTTGACCAACTGGTACGTGCGCACCCAGCGGGACCGCTTCTGGGAGGAGGACCACGCCGCGTTCGACACGCTCGCCACCGCGCTCGACGTGCTCACCCGCGTGATGGCCCCGCTCGTGCCGCTCGTGGCCGAGGAGGTCTGGCGCGGGCTCACGGGCGGGCGCTCCGTGCACCTCACCGACTGGCCGGTGCTCCCGGCGGGTGCCGTGGACGCCGAGCTGGTGGCGGCCATGGACGAGGTCCGCGCGGTGGTCTCCGCCACACATGCCCTGCGCAAGGCGAACAAGCTCCGGGTGCGCCAGCCGCTGCGCCGCCTCTCCGTGGTCTCCGCGGATCCGGACGCCCTTACCGCCTTCACCGGCCTCATCGCCTCCGAGGTGAACGTGAAGGAGGTGGTCCTCCAGGACGCCGCCTCCTCCGGGCTGGAGGTGAGCCGCGAACTCTCCATCACCCCGCGCGAGCTCCCGGGCGAGGTCCGCCGCCTCACCTCCGAGCTCTTCCGCGCCCAGCGGGAGGGCCGCTGGGAGGAGGTGGACGGTGGGGTCCGGATGGACGTCCTCCACGACGGCGAACCAATCGTCCTCGCGCCCGGCCAGTTCCAGCTCGCCACCACCGTCAATGCGGAGGAGGGCTCGGCCGCCGATGTGCTCGAGTCCGGCGCGTTCGTGGTGCTGGACACCGTGCTGGATGCCGAGCTCGAGGCAGAGGGCTACACCCGCGATCTGGTGCGCCTGGTCCAGGACGCGCGCAAGGAGCGCGGCCTGCACATCTCCGACCGCATCGCGCTGACCCTCGCCCTCCCGGAGGGGAAGGTGGCGGGCGCACAGGCGAATGCCGAGATGCTCGCCCGCGAGACCCTGACGCTGGACCTGGAGCTCGTGCCCGCTGACGCAACCGAACCCCGGATCGAGCGGCTGGAGAGGGTGGAGAGGTGAGCGGCGTCGTCGGGAAGGACGGGACCGGAGCGGAGCGGGAGGAGGACCCCGCGGTCCTCGCCCGGGTGGAGGAGATCTACCGGGCGATCCTGACGCGGGCGCCCGAGCACGATTTCGAGCCCACGCTGGACCGGGTGCGCCAGGTGTGCGAGCTGCTGGGGGACCCCAACAAGGCGTTCCGCACGTTCCACCTGGCGGGGACCAACGGAAAGACGTCCACGGCGCGGATGATCGAATCGCTCGTGCGGGCGATGGGACTGCGCACGGGGCGCTTCACCTCCCCGCACCTCGTGGACGTGCGCGAACGCATCGTGATCGATGGCGAGCCCATCTCCGCGTCAGGGTTCGTGGCGGCCTGGGAGGACGTGGAGCCGTTCATCGCGATGGTGGACGAGAAGTCCCTGGCCGCCGGCGGGCCGCGCCTGAGCTTCTTCGAGGTGTTCACGGTGATGGCCCTCGCGGCGTTCGCGGATGCGCCGGTGGACGTGGCTGTGATCGAGGTGGGCATGGGCGGCCTGTGGGACGCCACGAACGTGGTGGATGCGGATGTGGCGGTGATCCTGCCGGTGGCCCAGGACCACGAGCAGTGGCTGGGGGACTCGCTCACGGACATCGCGAACGAGAAGGTGGGCATCATCAAGCCCGGTGCCGCCGTGGTGGCCGCCGAGCAGGTGGAGGAGGTGGACGGGGTCCTCACCTCGGCCGCCGCCACCGCCGGATCGCGGATCCTCGAGGAGGAGCGGGACTTCTCCGTGGTGGAGCGCGAGGTGGCCGTGGGCGGCCAGGTGATCACCGTGGCCACCAGCGCGGCCACGTACGCCGAGATCCCGCTCCCGCTGTTCGGGGAGCACCAGGCCCGCAACGCCGGGGTGGCGCTGGCGGCGGTGGAGGAGTTCTTCGGCGGGGGCGCGCTCCCGGCGGACGTGGTGGAGGAGGGTTTCATGGAGGTCCGCTCGCCCGGCCGCCTGGAGGTGGTCCGCACCTCTCCCACCGTGATCGTGGACGCGGCCCACAACCCGCACGGGGCCGCCGCGCTGCGGGTGGCGATCGAGGAGGCATTCTCGCTGCGCACCGTGGTGGGCGTGTTCGCCGCGATGGCGGACAAGAACGTGGAGGGCATCCTCGTGGAGCTCGAGCCCCTCATGGACGAGATCGTGGTGACCGGCATGGACTCCGTGCGCGCCATGGACCCGGCGGACCTCGCCGATCTCGCGCGTGAGGTGTTCGGGGAGGACCGGGTGCACGTGGAGCGCCGTCTCGCCGATGCGGTGGACCGCGCGGCGGGGATCGCGGAGCGCGATGGCGGGCCTGCGGGCACCGCCGGAGTGCTGGTGGCGGGCTCGGTGGTGCTCGCGGGCGCGGTGCGTAGGCTGTTCGGCAGGGAGTAGCGCGCGATCAGGGAAGGACGCTCAAGGTGAAGAAGCTCATCAACGCGCCCACGGACGTGGTGGCCGAGGCGATCGAGGGATTCTGCCTCGCCCACGAGGACCTGGTGCGCTCCGGCGACGGCGGGGCGTACGTCGCGCGCATCGACGCCCCCGTGGCGGGCAAGGTGGGTCTCGTCTCCGGTGGGGGGAGTGGCCACGAGCCGCTCCACGCCGGGTTCGTGGGGCCCGGGATGCTCGACGCCGCCGTGCCGGGTGCCGTCTTCACCTCACCCACCCCTGACCCGATCCTCGCCGCGATCCGCGCGGTGGACGGCGGGGCGGGCGTCCTGCTGATCGTGAAGAACTACACGGGGGACGTGCTCAACTTCGAGACCGCCGCCGAGCTGGCGGAGGCCGAGGGCCTCGAGGTGGCCAGCGTGGTGGTGAACGACGACGTGGCGGTGGAGGACTCACTCTTCACGGCCGGGCGGCGCGGGGTGGCCGGCACGGTGCTGGTGGAGAAGATCGCGGGGGC
>JAUNRP010000162.1 GCA_030544165.1 bacterium | reverse complement strand
CCTAACCCGAGCGCGACTCCGTGAGGTAGGTGAGCACGGCGCGCACCCGGCGGTTGTCCTCGCCGGGAGGGAGGTCCAGCTTGGTGAACACGTTGGCCACGTGCTTGGAGACCGCCCCGGGCGAGAGATAGAGCTTCTCCGAGATCTGCTGGTTGGAGAGCCCCTCCGCCATGAGCTGGAGCACCTCGAGCTCCCGCGGAGTCAGCCCGTCCAGCGCGGTGGTGCGCCCCTGGATGAGGTGGCTCGCCACCTCCGGATCGATCACCACACCGCCCGCCGCCACGATCCCCAGCGAACGGATGAAGTCCGCCACACGCGAGACCCGGTCCTTGAGGAGGTAGCCCAGCCCCCCGGCGCTTCCACCGTGGAGAGCACCCGGCGCATGCCCGAACAGCTCCGTGGCGTACGCCGGCGCCACGTACTGGGAGACCACCAGGATCCCGATCTCCGGGTGGCGGGAGCGGATGGAGACCGCCGACTTGAGGCCGTCGTCGGACATGGTGGGAGGCATGCGCACGTCCGTGAGGATCACGTCCGGGATCGTGCCGCTGGCCACGGCGGCATCCACCACCGCCTCGAGCTCCGGCGCGCTCGCGGCCTGTGCGATTACCTCATGCCCCTGCCGCTCCAGGAGGCCCACGAGCCCCTCGCGCAGGAGCGCAGAATCGTCCGCCACAACAAGTCGCATGTCAGTTCTCTTCCTGCTCGCTGTTCTGAGTGGTGCCGTGATCGCTCACGGAGTGCTGGGCCGGCTGGGGGGTGGCGTGGATCCCGCCCGGGAGCACCACGCCTGATTCGCCCACCTGGAGGAGGAGTGGGATGCTCGCGCGCACCGTGGTGGGCCCACCCGGCGGGCTCGAGAGCTCCATGATCCCCCCGAAGGCTGCGAGCCGTTCCTTCATTCCGGAAAGCCCGCCGCCTGGGCGCACAGACGCGCCACCCGGGCCGGTGTCCACCACGGCCACATGGAGGGACTCGTCCGCGGCCAACAGGACGGTGACCGGTGCGCGGGGGGCATACTTCGCGGCGTTGGTGAGGGCTTCCGAGGTGAAGAAGTAGGCGGCCGCCACCACGCCCTCCGGCATCGCTGGAAGGGGGTGTGGGCAGCGGACGGTGACCGAGTCTCCCGTCCGTGCCGCCATGTCTCGGACCGCAGCCTCGAGCCCCTTGTCCGAGAGCACCTTCGGGTGGATTCCGGAGACGGTGAGGCGGAGGGCGGAGAGGGCCTCGTCGGTGTCGTCCTGCGCCTGCGCAATGAGGGCGGCGGCGTTCGCGAGGTCGGTGCGTGCCGCCTCCGGGGAGGAGGCCGACCGGACATTCTCGATCAGGAGCGCCACCTCGCCCACCTTCATGGAGGAGGCCACCAGGTACTGCTGGGCGCCGTCATGGAGATCGCGCTCGATGCGCCGGCGTTCGATCTCGAACGCCCCCACGATCTCACGCCGTGAGGTGGTCAGGTCCTGCACGGTGTGCTGAAAATTGGTGGGCTCAACGGGTTGGTCCGCAAACTTGGCGGTCTCAAGCCGAGAAAGCAGCACCAGCGTCCCACCCACCACCGCCAGCGCGGCGATCAGGGCGATGGGTGTGGGGAACCCGCTGTCCCAGCGCGCACTGTCGATGACGAATACGCCAGCGAACACGAGGACCCCTGCGGCCCCGGTGCCGAGCTGGGCGAGATAGAGCCCTCGTTGGCGCGGACTCGCACCCCGATGGGAGGCGGGGCGATCGCGGTGGTCCATGCCGCCAACTCTAGGGTGCGGTGGGAGGACGACCCCCGCCGTCCGGGCTCTGGAGAGGGGAAACCCGCAAAGAGTGGAGCCAGCTCCACCACGGCTGGGAGGCTGGGGCCAGCGATCTGGAGCCTCCCGCCCGGTGGAATGGAGTCATGACAACAATGCACGAATCCTCTCAGCCCTATCCCGCCGCCCCCGGACCGTACGGAGGGGCTCCAATCGCGGGGCCAGGCCAGACCGCCCCCGGACCGTACGCCGGCGCGCCACTCGCCGGTCCCCATGCAGGAGCACCCGCCACCCGTGCCGGTGGCCACCTGGTGGCCCGGCACATCTCCAAGAGCTACGGCCCGGTGCGGGCGCTCACGGATGTGACGGTCGAGATCCCGCACGGACAGTCGGTGGCCATCATGGGCCCCTCCGGTTCCGGGAAGACCACCCTGCTCCACTGCCTCTCTGGAATCCTGGTTCCCGAGGTGGGTGCCGTTGAACTGGGAGGCCGGGTGATCTCCCAGCTCAAGGACAAGGAGCGCTCCAAGCTGCGCTCGCGGCGGTTCGGGTTCGTGTTCCAGGACGGGCAGCTCCTCCCGGAGCTCTCGGCCCGAGAGAACGTGGCCCTCCCGCTGTTGATTGGCGGCACCCCTCGGGCCTCCGCTCTTCGTGAGGCCGAGCAGTGGCTCGCCCGCCTCGGGCTGGGCGGAATGGAGAGCCGCCGCCCCGGTGAGCTCTCCGGAGGCCAGGCCCAGCGCGTGGCGATCGCCCGCGCACTCGTGCACCGCCCGGACGTGGTGTTCGCAGACGAGCCGACGGGAGCCCTCGACCAGGCCACCGGCCACGAGGTCATGCAGCTGTTGACCACCACGGCCCAGATGAGCGGGGCCACGCTCGTGGTGGTCTCACACGATCCACATGTGGCTTCCTGGTGCCAGCGCCTCATCGAGATCCGCGACGCCACCATTCACGACGACCGCATGATCGCGGGTGGTTCCCTGTGAACACCGCCATCTCTCTCGCTCCTCGCCTCGCCCTGACCCGTCTGCGGTCCCGCGACGGCGGAGCCATCCTTGACGTTCTGGCCGTCCTTGCGTTCACGGTCTCCACCTGGCTCGCCCTGACCGTGGCGGGCGGAACCTGGATGTTCGTGACCAGGGCTGGATCATACGGAGCGGGCGACTGGACCCCGATGCAGAGCGTCGCGGAGTTCCAGATCCTGCTCGCCCTCGTGGCCTGTGGCCTGCTCGTGGTTCCGATCCTGGGCCTGGGAGGTGCCGCCGCGCGGCTCGGCGCTCGGGGTCGCTCGCGCCGGCTCGCCTCACTCCGTCTGCTCGGCATGACCGGGACGGATGTGGTCTCCATGAGCCTCGTGGAGACGATGGTACAGGCGGCCGTCGGAGTCCTCGCCGGCACCGGCGTGTACCTCGCCTCGCTGCCTCTCTGGCACATGATCTCCTTCCAGGGCCGCAACATCGAGGGCGGGGAGATGCTGGTGCCCTGGTGGCTGGGACTGCTGGTGGGACTGAGCGTTCTCCTGCTCGCCGGCCTCTCCACCGTGATCGGGCTGGAGCGTGTGCGCATCTCCCCACTGGGGGTCTCCCGCAACGAGACTCCGAGAGCGCTGCGTGTGTGGCGGATCGCGGTACTGGGGGTCGCCGTGGTGGCATTCGCCGTGGTGGTGCAGACCATGAACTTCAGGGCGGCGGAGCTCATGGGCTTCGCGGTGGTGGGCGGGCTCATTGCACTCGTGGTGGGTGGCGTCAACCTCGTGGGACCATTCGTGCTGCAGTTCGCGGCGCTCCCATTCACGCGAACCCGTCGCGTCTCCCAGCTCCTCGCCATGCGGCGCATCACGGATGATCCACGGGCAGCCTGGAGGAACGTCTCGGCCGTGGCGCTCATCGCGTTGATCGCAGCATTCTTCGCCTGCGCCCCGGAGTTCGTCGCGGGCGGCGGGGCGACGCCCCCCGCGGGAGATCCCTTCGCGGAGGCCGACTATGTCATGGGCCAGGACATCAAGACCGGCATCTTCATCACCTTCGGGATCGGCCTGATTCTGGTGGCCGTGCAGGTGCTCATCACGCAGGCCTCCGGGATCTTTGACCGCGCGTCGGAGTCCGTGGCGCTGGACCGCATGGGCGTCCCGCGCGAGACCTTCGCAGCCACGCGGCGCTCGCAGGTCCTGATGCCCCTGTTCGTCACACTCGTGATCGCGACCATCGTGGGGATGACGCTGGCGCTCCCGTTCCTGATGAACCCCGGCCTGGAGGGACTGGGGCTCGGACCGCGCGCCGAGGGCATTGCCCAGCTGGGCGTGGTGGCGCTCATCGGAATGGCGCTCACCCTCGCCGCAGCCGAAGCCTGCCGCCCGCTGCAGGCGCGCGTGCTGGGCGAGCAGCGCCGCCGCAACGACTGAGTCTCGGCGCGAACACGGGCGGGGCGTGTTGGAGGGAGCACGTCCCGCCCTGCCAGCCCAAGCCCACTTCCCCTCCATGACAACGACACTTGCCGATGAGACATGCGCGGGCAAGTCAAGTGGTGGAAGCACTTTTGTTTCCTTCTGGTTGTTCCAGAAGGTCGGCCAGGGCTTGGGCTGGGGTTCGCATCTCCAGGGTGGGCCGTGGCGTTCGATTCAGGATAGCGGCGATCCGGGCGAGGTCGGCGCGAGTGTGGATGGATAGATCGGTGCCTTTGGCGAACCAGAATCTCAGGAGCCGATTGGTGTTCTCGTTGCTCCCACGCTGCCACGGCGAGGAGGGGTCACAGAAGAAGACGCTGGTCCCCAGGTCCATCTCGATGTCCCGCCAGCCGGCCAGCTCGGTTCCCCGGTCCCAGGTGATGGATTGACGTAGATGCTCGGGAAGCTTGCGCATCTCCCGGATCATCGCTGTGGCCACGGTGGAGGCGTTGTGGGAGCCGGGCAGGTGGAGGAGGATCGTGAACCGGGTGGTTCGCTCCACCAGGGTGCCGATCGCGGAGGCGTTGTTCGCACCCATGATGAGGTCGCCCTCCCAATGCCCCGGAACGGCACGGTCAGCGGCCTCAGCTGGCCGGTCCCTGATGGTGAACGCGTCATCGTAGAGCTTGCCCCGTGGAGTGGCCGAGCGGGAGCGGCGCCGCTTACGTTTCAAGCTGAGATTCCGGTACAGGTCCTTACGCAGCGAGCCCCTCGTCTGGACGTAGAGGGCCTGATAGATCGTCTCGTGGGACACGCGATACATCCTGCCGTGCGGATGATCGGCCTTCAGGACCTTG
>JAUNRP010000161.1 GCA_030544165.1 bacterium | reverse complement strand
GCATGTCGCCCGTGGGCCCGCGCGGCAGGGGAGGGGGAGGCGGGCACGGCCGCGAGGCTGGGGACGGACGACTCCACCCACGCGGCCCGCGCGGGCACCTCGCCCTGCCCTCGCCAGGAGCATGTGGGACGAAGTTCGTGCCCACCCACCCACACGGGGGACCGATGTCCCACCTTTGCCGGTGTGACGCGGGTTACGTTGGTCCCATGTTCGAGGTCCGTATCCACGGACGTGGCGGACAGGGCGTGGTCACTGCAGCAGAGTTGCTCAGTCTTGCCGCGTTCGAAGAGGGCCGCCACGCCCAGGCAATCCCATCGTTCGGCTCGGAGCGCACCGGCGCGCCCGTGGTGGCCTACTGCCGCATCTCCGATGAGCCCATTCGCACGCGCGAGCCCGTCCTCTTCCCGGACGCCCTCGTGGTGCAGGACGCCACCCTGCTCCAGTCCATCGATGTGTTCGGGGGTCTGAAGCCGGATGGGTACGTGCTCATCAACTCGAAGAAGAACTTCGATGAGCTCGGCCTGACCGATCTCCTCGAGGGCCGCCCCGAGGGCCGGGTGATGACCATCCCGGCCACGGACATCGCGCGGGAGTACATCGGGCGCCCCGTGCCCAATGCCGTTCTTCTCGGCGGCCTCGCCGCCCTGACCGGCGCCTTCCGCACCGAGTCCGTGGCGGACGGCCTCAACCGCAAGTTCGCCGGAAAGGTGGCCGAGGGCAACATCGCCGCCGCCCAGCACGCCTACGACCTGGTGAAGTGGTACCTGAACGAAGCGAAGGAGCCGGAGCATGTCTGAGCACCCTCCCGGCGAGGAACTCTCCCTCGATCCCCAGCAGTCCTCGGACGAGGCCGACCGCTCCGAATTCGAGTCCGAGGCCCCGGGCACGCCGTCCAGCCCCCAGCCCGAGCAGCTCGAGGGCTCCATCGCCGTGGCCCGCGCCGTGGCCGCGTGCCGGCCCCAGGTCATCTGCGCCTACCCCATCTCCCCGCAGACCCACATCGTGGAGGGCCTCTCCGCGATCGTGAAGAAGGGCGAGCTGGAGGGCTGCGAGTACGTCAACGTGGAGTCCGAGTTCGCCGCCATGTCCGTGGCCATCGGCTCCTCCGCCACCGGCGCCCGCACCTACACCGCCACCGCCTCCCAGGGCCTGCTCTACATGGTGGAGGCCGTCTACAACGCCTCCGGCCTCGGCCTTCCGATCGTGATGACGGTGGCCAACCGCGCCATCGGCGCTCCCATCAACATCTGGAACGACCACTCGGACTCCATGTCGCAGCGGGACTCCGGATGGCTGCAACTGTTCGCCGAGTCCAACCAGGAGGCCGCGGACCTGCACGTCCAGGCCTTCCGGATCGCGGAGGAACTCTCCCTGCCCGTGATGGTGTGCATGGACGGATTCGTGCTCACCCACGCCATGGAGGAGGTGGTGGTCCCCACCACCGAGCAGGTGGACGGCTGGCTTCCCCCCTACGAGCCCCGCCAGTCCCTGGACGTGAACGATCCCGTCTCGATCGGCGCCATGGTGGGTCCGGAGGCCTTCACCGAGGTGAAGTTCCTCGCCCATCACAAGCAGCTCCAGGCCCTCGAGCTCATCCCCCAGGTGGCCGAGTCCTACGCCCAGCACTTCGGCCGCGAGGCCGGCGGGCTCGTGCGCCCGTACAAGTGCGAGGACGCCGAGACCATCGTCATCGCCCTCGGCTCCGTGCTCGGCACCATCAAGGACGTGGTGGACACCCGCCGCGCCCAAGGAGAGAAGATTGGCGCCCTCGGCATCTCGAGCTTCCGCCCCTTCCCGTTCGAGGCCATCCGCGAGGTCCTCCAGCACGCGAAGCGCTGGCTCACCGTGGAGAAGGCCTTCTCCGTGGGCCTCGGCGGGATCGTCTCCTCCGAGTGCCGCCGCGCCATGCGCGGCCTCGAGGTCCCCAACTACACCGTGATCGCCGGCCTCGGCGGCCGCCCCATCACCCAGGCCTCCCTCAACCGCATGCTCGATGAGGCCGTGGTCGATGACCTCGAGGACCTCAACTTCCTCGATCTCGATATCGAGCTCGTGACCAAGGAGATCCAGCGCGAGGCGGCCACCCGCCGCTCCGGCCCGATCGCCGAGAACCTGATCCGCGATGTGGGCGTTGCCCGCGCCACGGCCCACTGACGCCGCGGCCCCGCGAGAAGGAGACAGCACATGTCCCAGATGACCGCCCCACTCTCCGAGAACAAGCGGAAGTTCTACCAGGTCGGCTCGTTCGCGGTGGGCAACCGCCTTGTCCCCCTCGAGCTCCTCAGCTTCCAGTCCGACGCGGACCGCCCCAACGCCCTCACCTCCGGCCACCGCGCCTGCCAGGGCTGCGGCGAGGCGCTTGGCGCCCGCTACGTGGTGGACGCCGCGCTCGCCGCGGCGGACGGCAAGTTGCTCGCCGTCAACGCCACCGGCTGCCTCGAGGTGTTCTCCACCCCCTACCCGGAGACCTCCTGGCAGCTCCCGTGGCTCCACTCCCTCTTCGGCAACGCCCCCGCCGTGGCCTCCGGCGTGGCCGCCGCGCTCAAGGCCCGCGGTGACACCACCACCCGCGTGCTCGCCCAGGGCGGCGACGGCGGAACCGTGGACATCGGCTTCGGTTGCCTCTCCGGCATGTTCGAGCGCAACGACGACGTCCTCTACGTCTGCTACGACAACGAGGCCTACATGAACACGGGCGTCCAGCGCTCCGGCGCCACCCCGCCCGCCGCCCGCACCGCCACCACCCAGGCCGTGGGAGATCAGCCCGGCAACGTGTTCGGCCAGGGCAAGGACGTCCCCCGCATCGCCATGGCCCACGACATCCCCTACGTGGCCACCGCCACCATCGCCGATCTGCGCGATCTGGAGTACAAGGTCACCAAGGCCATGGGCATGCGCGGCGCCCGCTACCTCCACGTGCTCGTCCCCTGCCCCCTCGGCTGGGGCACCGTCTCCGGCGAGACCGTGCAGATCGCCCGCCTCGCCACCCAGTGCGGACTCTTCCCCGTCTACGAGGCCGAGTACGGCGTCATCACGGCGTCGGCCAAGATCCGCCAGCGCGTCTCCGTGGAGGACTACCTCAAGCCGCAACGACGCTTCGCGCACCTCTTCAAGCCGCGTCGCCAGGACGTGATCGACCAGTTGCAGGCCATGGCCGACCGCAACATCGCCCGTTACGACCTCCTCGTGGGCGACGACGACGGCGACCCCTTGCCCCGCACCCAGGCTGGTCAGTACGCAGTTCCGTCAGGCCCGACGGGCGAGACCCCCGAGGGATCGGACACCGGCGCCGCGTCGGCAATGGCATCGGCCACGGGCCAGCCCGACCTCTCCAAGGCCAGGCCGTTCGAGGAGGCCGCACACCTGGACCTCGGCCCCGGCGGCACCGCACGTGCAGTACCCACGGGACCACCCGCAGACCCCGCCGTCGTGGCAGAACCCGAGGGTGGGGGCGACGCGGTGGACCAGGGGGGCGCCGTCGTCGACGCGATTGAAGGGAACGAACAGTGACGTCCAAGCCGTTTGCGATCACGCTCGATGTGGGGTCCTCGCTGGCCAACCAGACGGGGAGCTGGCGGACCGAGCGACCCATCTACGTGAACAACCTGCCGCCGTGCAACCAGGCCTGCCCCGCGGGCGAGGACGTGCAGGGCTGGCTGTACCGCGCGGAGGAGGGGGACTACGAGGGCGCGTGGAAGGCGCTCGTGGCCAACAACCCGTTCCCCGCGATCATGGGGCGCGTGTGCTACCACCCGTGCGAGACGGCGTGTAACCGCGTGCAGGTGGACGAAGCCGTTGGCATCAACTCGGTGGAGCGGTTCCTGGGGGACAAGGCGATTGCGGAGGGGTGGTCCTTCGATCAGCCGCCGGCCGAGAAGGAGTCCGGCAAGCGGGTGCTGATTGTGGGGGCCGGGCCCTCCGGGATGTCTGCGGCGTACCACCTGCGGCGGCTCGGGCACCAGGTGACGGTGCGCGAGGCGGGACCGATGATCGGCGGGATGATGCGGTTCGGCATCCCCTCGTACCGCCTGCCGCGCGAGGTGCTGGATGCCGAGATGAAGCGCATCACGGACATGGGCGTGAGCGTGGAGCTCAACTCGAAGGTGGAGTCGCTGGAGGAGGTGCGCGCGGAGTTCGACGCGGTGTTCCTCGCCGTGGGGGCGCACATCGGCAAGAGGGCGTACATCCCCGCGGGTGAGTCCGCCAAGATCATGGACGCCATCGAGATGCTGCGTGACGTGGAGACCGGCGAGCAGCCGATGCTCGGTCGGCGCGTGGTGATCTACGGCGGCGGCAACACCGCGATCGATGCGGCGCGGACCGCGAAGCGGCTGGGTGCCGAGGAGGCGATCATCGTCTACCGGCGCACCCGCGATCGCATGCCGGCGCACGACTCCGAGGTCCAGGAGGCCGAGGAGGAGGGCATCATGATGCGCTGGCTCTCCACGATCAAGCACGTGGACGAGGGCACCATGATGGTGGAGAAGATGGCCCTCGATGAGACGGGCTTCCCGCAGCCCACGGGCGAGTACGAGGAGTTGGAGGCGGATTCGCTGGTGCTGGCGCTGGGCCAGGACGCGGACCTCTCGCTGCTGGAGAACGATCCGCAGGTTTCGATTTCCGATGGCGTTGTGGCCGTGGACGCGTCGATGATGACCGGTCACGAGGGCGTCTTCGCAGGTGGAGACATGGTGCCCTCCGAGCGCACCGTCACCGTTGCGGTGGGGCACGGCAAGAAGGCCGCCCGCTACATCGACGGGTATCTGCGGGGGGTTCCCTACGTGCCGGAGGCGAAGCGGCCGGTGGCCACGTTCGAGAAGCTGAACACCTGGTACTACGCGGATGCCCCGCGCCAGTACCGCGAGCGGCTCGAGGGGGCGCGGCGTGCGTCCACGTTCGATGAGGTGGTCTCCGGGCTGGACGAGGAATCGGCGAAGTTCGAGGCCCGGCGCTGCATGAGCTGCGGCAACTGCTTCGGCTGCGACAACTGCT
>JAUNRP010000160.1 GCA_030544165.1 bacterium | reverse complement strand
GAGGGTGCGCCAGATTTTCTCGTGAGCGTGCGCGCGGCCCGCACCCAGATCGTATATGCGTGAATTCCTCACAGTTGACGCGTGATATCACGGGGGCAAGTGTGAGAAGTTCGCGCATATACGATTCCGGGGTGCCGGGGGACTGGGCCGGCGCGGGGGGTCCGGGGGACCGCGGGACCGGGGACGGGGTCCCGGGGACCGGGGACCTGGGCCGGCCCCGGCGAGGGCGTTGACCGGCGGGTGGTGGGGGTCACGCCCACTCCCTTTGTTGGCGGGCAGGGGCGCGCGATAGGATTGCCAGCGTTGCCTCGGCGAGGGAAGTCGAACGGGCCGGAATCCGCCCGATTCATGACTCCGTGATCGACGCGGTGGGTCACGTCCGTGCGATGTCCCGCGCCGAGGATGTATCCACCAGCGAGAGGAACAATCCATGGCTACCAACAAGCTCTCTGTTGCCAAGCGCACCGAGTTCGGCAAGGGCGCGGCCCGCCGGGCCCGCCGCGACGGCCTCATCCCCGCCGTGCTCTACGGCCACGGCACCGATCCGGTGCACATCGCACTCCCCTCGCACGACACCTTCCTGATCGTGCGCGGCTCCCGTAACGCCATCATCGAGCTGGACGTGGAGGGCGATGAGCACCTCGCGCTCGTGAAGGACGTTCAGATCGATCCCGTGCTCCGCGTGATCGAGCACCTCGACCTCATCATCGTCCGCCGCGGCGAGAAGGTGACCGTCAACGTCCAGGTGATCACCGAGGGCGAGACCGCCGTGGGCACGATCCACCAGGTGGACCTCCAGGAGCTCTCGGTGCTCGCGCCGGCCACCTCCATCCCCGAGTCGATCCTGGTGAACGTGGAGGGCCTCGAGGACGGCACCATCATCCGCGTGGGCGATCTCGAACTGCCGGCCGACGTGACCACCGAGGTGGACCCGGAGACCGCCGTGGTGATCGTCTCCATCCCGCGTGTGGAGGCCAGCCCGGACGAGGCCGCCGAGGAGGGCGAGCTCGAGGAGGGCGCCGAGGCTGCCGAGGGCGAGGCCGCCGAGGATGCTCCCGCCGAGGACGCCGAGTAAGTACACCTGCGGACCGGCATTCCGCCGGATCACGCGCGGTGGGGAGGGTGCCAGAGTGCCCTCCCCACCTGCTTTCTGGCACGATGGCGAAGGCGCCGGAAACGGACCGAGGCGAGCGCACGTCGTCGGGAATCAGGGCGAAAGCGGACGGGCGAGAGGACGCGGATGGGCGAGAAGTGGCTGGTGATGGGGCTCGGAAACCCCGGCGATCGCTACGCGCGCACCCGCCACAACGTGGGGCAGATGGTGGTGGACGTGCTCGCGCACCGGGCGCAGGCGCGGTTCCAGCGGCACAGGTCGCGCGCGCATGTGGCCACCGCACGGATCGGCACGCTGCCCGGCGGAGCGCCCGGCCCCCAGGTGCTGCTCGCGAAGTCGAGCGGCTACATGAACCTCTCCGGCGAGCCACTCGCGGCGCTCGCCCGCGCGGAGGGCGTGGACGTGGATCGGATCCTGATCGTCCATGACGAACTGGACCTGCCGCCGCACGAACTCCGCCTGAAGATCGGCGGGGGAGAGGGCGGCCACAACGGCCTGAAGTCCATCTCCCAGCACCTGGGCACGCGGGACTACGCGCGCCTGAGGATCGGGATCGGCCGCCCACCCGGGCAGATGGACCCCGCTGACTTCGTCCTGCGCGAATGGCGCGGATCGGACGCCGAGGAGGCGCTCGTGACCGTGGTGGAGGCCGCGGACGTGGTGGAATCCGTACTGATCAAGGGCTTCGGACAAGCCCAGATGGAGTTGCACACCTCATGAGCCACGGAGGATTCGGCGGCGGAGGCGGGGGCGGCGGGTTCGGCGCGTCCTTCCGCAAGGACGCGTCCGTCAAGGACCACAGGATCGCCAAGGGCACCACCCGCCGCGTGGCGCGCTACGCGAAGCCGTACACCGGGCAGATTGCCGCGTTCCTCGGCATCAACGTGATCAGTTCGCTGCTGGTGGTGGCCACCCCGCTGCTGCTCCAGCGCATCATCGACGACGGCGTGGCCAACCAGGACACCCGCCTCGTCATCATCCTCGCTGCCATGGTGGCGGTTGTGGCGATCGTGGAGGCCGTGCTCGGCCTCGTGCAGAGGTGGTTCTCCTCCCGGATCGGTGAGGGCCTCATCTACAACCTGCGCACGGACGTGTTCGATCACGTCCAGCGCCAGTCCATCGCCTTCTTCACCCGCACGCAGACCGGCTCGCTCGTCACGCGCCTGAACACGGACGTGATCGGCGCGCAGCAGGCCTTCACCTCCACGCTCTCCGCGCTCGTGTCCAACGTGGTGACGCTCACCGCCGTGCTCATCACCATGCTGGCGCTGTCCTGGCAGATCACCCTCATCTCGCTCGCCGTGGTGCCCCTCATCCTGCTGCCCGCCCGCCGCGTGGGGCGGCGGCTGGCCGGGCTGCGCCGCCAGTCCATGGGCTACAACGCGGAGATGGGCTCCATGATGACGGAGCGCTTCAACGTGGCCGGGGCGCTGCTGGTGAAGCTGTTCGGATCCCCCGAGCGTGAGCACACCGAGTTCGCCTCCCGCGCGGAGGCGGTGAGGAACATCGGCGTCAAGCAGGCCATGAGCAACCGGATCTTCTTCACCTCGCTCGGCGCGATGGCCTCGATCGCCACCGCGCTGGTCTACGGCGTGGGTGGCGTGCTCGCGATCCGGGAGGCGCTCACCGTGGGAACGCTCGTGGCGTTCGCCGGGCTGCTCGGCCGCCTCTACGGCCCGGTCACCGCGCTGTCCAACGTGCAGGTGGACATCATGACGGCGCTCGTCTCGTTCGAGCGGGTCTTCGAGGTGCTTGATCTGGAGCCCATGGTGAAGGACGCCCCGGACGCCCGCCTCCTCCCGGAGGGTCCGATCGGGATCGGGATGGACGATGTGACCTTCACGTACCCCACGGGCGCCGATGTCTCCCTGCTCACCCTCGAGTCCCCGAGCAATGACCGCGAGGGCACCACCCCCGCCAAGGCCGGCGAGGAGGGCGTGCTCACCAAGGACTTCGGGCAGTCCACCCTCCCGAAGGCCACCCTCAAGGACGTCACCTTCGAGGTCCCCGCGGGCCAGATGGTGGCCCTCGTGGGGCCGTCCGGCGCGGGCAAGTCCACCATCACCTCCCTCATCACGCGCCTGTATGACGCGAACGAGGGCGAGGTCTCCGTGGGGGACGTGGACGTGCGCGAGCTGACCGCCGAGTCCCTGCGCGGCGCGATCGGCGTGGTCACCCAGGACTCCCACCTCTTCCACGCCACCATCCGCCAGAACCTCTCCTACGCGCGCCCGGACGCCACCACCGAGGAGATGTGGTCCGCCCTCGACGACGCCCAGATCGGCACGTTCGTCCGCCGCCTCCCCGAGGGACTGGACACCGTGGTGGGGGACCGCGGCCACCGCCTCTCCGGCGGGGAGAAGCAGCGCATCGCGATCGCCCGCGTGCTGCTGCGCGGACCGCGGATCGTGATCCTGGACGAGGCCACCGCCCACCTGGACTCCGAGTCCGAGGCCGCCGTCCAGCGCGCGCTCGACACCGCCATGGAGGGCCGCACCTCGCTCGTGATCGCCCACCGACTCTCCACGGTGCGCGCGGCGGACCGGATCGTGGTGCTGGAAGCGGGCCGCGTCGTCGAGCAGGGGACGCACGCGGAGCTGCTGGCGCTCGGCGGCCTGTACGCGGAGCTGCACCGCACCCAGTTCGCGGAGTAGCAGGCCTACGGGTGCGTCTCCCAGAGCGCACTGATCGGCATCGCACGGAACTTCGGCCCGAACGGCACCGTGTCAGGACCGGTGTAGAGGACGAGGCCCAGCTTGAGCCGCTCACCCAGCATCGCGTCGAGGTGGCGAATCCCGGCGAAGTCCTTGACCCCCACCGAGGCGGACGCCTTCACCTCGATCGCCACCACATCTCCGCGCCGGTTCTCCAGGACGATGTCGACCTCCACCTTGTCCCGGGTCCGGTAGTGGAAGAGCTGGACGCGCTGCTCGGACCAGGTGAGCTGGCGAGCGATCTCCATGGCCACGAAGCCCTCGAGGAGGCCGCCGAGCGGGCCACCGATCTCCAGCAGGCCGTCAATATCGTGGCCCAGGAGGTTGGCCGCGATGCCGGAGTCCACGAAGTACACCTTGGGGGTGGAGACGGCCCGAGAACTCAGATTCGACGTCCAGGCCGGCACCCGCTTGATGAGAAAGACCTCTTCGAGAAGCCCCAGGTATCGCGAGATGGTGGACTGCGGCAGTTGGAGCTCATTCCCGATGTGTGCGGGAACGAGCGTCTGCCCGGATCGGGCGGCGAGCAAGCGGACCATCGCCCGCATCTCCTGAATGCGTTGAATCTCCGCCAACTGCATGATGTCGCGCTGGATGAGGCCATCCACGTAGGCGTCGAAGAATCGCTCCCGGCGTTGGCCCTGGCGCGCCACGGCTTCTGGGAAGCCGCCACGTACCACGCGCTCGATGTAGTCCGTGCGACTCATCTCCGAGGAGTGAGATAGCTGTGGGCCCTGCGAGAAAGCGGCATCCACAAAGCCATCCGGTGAGCTGTCGATCTCTCCCTGTGACAGGGGCCAGAGCTCGATGGACTCGACGCGGCCCGGGAGGGCATCGGGCACATCACGGAGCTGGAATACCCGTGCGGACCCGGTCAGCAGGAATCGTCCGGGCCGCGGATCGAGGTCCACGCTCGCCTTGATCTCGAGGAGGAGATCGGGCATGCGCTGAATCTCGTCGATGATCGTCAGCCCATCGCGCTCGATGAAGGATTGCGGATCGAAGGCGGCGGCCTCCCGATGCTCGGAGCTGTCGAAGGTGAACCACGTGGCGTCCGAGTCCCCACCGATGGCTCGCACGAGGGTGGTCTTTCCCGCCTGCCGGGCTCCGATAACAAGGACCACTCGCGTGTCTCCGAGCGCCGCGCGGACCTTGGCCTCCGCGTGGCGCGGAACAACCCGTCCCAGGGATGTATTCGTGGGGTCCATAGCTCCATGCTAGTTCTGCCGCATGGGT
>JAUNRP010000159.1 GCA_030544165.1 bacterium | reverse complement strand
CTGTGCGCCCGCCTCCTCCTCCCACCCGCAGGGTCCAATTCCACTTCCACCTCCCGTGAGGGTGCGCCAAATTCTCGTGAGGGTGCGCCAGATTCACCGCAGCGCGCACCAAATTTCCGTGAGGGTGCGCCAGATTCGCGCCACGGCACCTCGGGCGCGGCGCCAGCTCGGTCCTCCACTCCGGAACCTCGGAAGGACACCCCGCGCTCGGCACCCGGCCGTCCCTCCACTCCCGAACCCCGGCAGGACGCCCCCGCCCGGGACGCGGCGGCCAGTGCTCGGGCCGCTGCTGCGGCGCTCCGCAGCGCGGAGGAGGCGCAGGACTCGGCCCCCACTGAGCCGGTGGCTGCTGAGTCCACAGCCCCGCAGCGGCCGGAGGTGAAGCCAGAGCCTGTGGCGGGACCTGGAGATTCCGCCCCTCCCTCGGCAGCGCCCTCCACGGCCGAGCCCCCCCGCAACAAAGCGCGCCCCGAAAACAGGCAGCCCACCGAGACCGGCCGTCCCACCGAATCCGGCCAGCCGGACTCCACGCTGGTCCGCCGTCGCTGGGGCGAGGTGCTCGAGACGCTCGGCCGGATCCGCCGTGCCTCGTGGGTGCTGGTCTCCCAGAGTGCTGCCGTGGGTGAACTGCGTGACGGCACGCTCTCCCTCATCTTCGAGACCCCCGGGCTCGCGCAGGCGTTCCAGGGCGGGGGCCACAACGAGAACGTGGCGCTCGCCCTCCGGGAGACGCTCGGCATGCAGGTGCAGGTGCGCGGAGTCCACGGGGACGAGGGCGGGGAGCCCCGCGAGGACCGCCCAACCGGAGGTCCCGCAGGAGACGAGTCGGACCCTCACGATCACCCCCGCGGGGATCACGGCGGCCCCACCCAGCCGCCCAGTTCCGAGAGCGACTGGGGGCCCTCCACCAACCAGGACAACCAGCAGAACACATCCCCCACCAACACCGCGCACGCCCCCTCCCAGCCAGAACCCGCCCGGCCCCCCGAGGACGAGCACCCCACATCCGCAGATGACCTGATGGCCGCCGTGGAGCGGGTGAGCGCGCGCCGCCGGGAGATGGCGGCGGGGGGTGCGCCGTCGTCGTCGGGAAGGAGTGGCGGCAACAAGCAGCGGCAGGTGAGCGCGCGGACCAGCCCGGCGAGTGCGGCGAGCCCGGAGCCGGCCGAGCCCTCGGAGGATCCGTTCGATGACATCCCCTCGCCGGAGGACCAGGTGCTCGAGGGCTCGGACCAGGTGGGCCTGGCGGTGATCGAGCGGGTGCTCGGCGGGCGGCGCGTGGGGGATGACGGGCGATGACCAGCGTCTACGACGGCGCGCTCCAGGACCTGATCGATGAACTCGGGCGGCTACCTGGAGTGGGTCCCAAGTCGGCGCAACGGATCGCGTTCCACGTGATGGCAGCTCCGCGTGACGATATGGAGCGGCTCGCGGGCGCGCTCGTGGCGGTCAAGCAGCGCGTGAACTACTGCGAGACCTGCGGCAACGTCACCGAATCCCCGCAGTGCCGGGTGTGCACGGATCCGCGGCGGGACGGCCGCGTGATCTGTGTGGTGGAGGAGCCCAAGGACATCATGGCGATCGAGCGCACGCGGGAGTACCGCGGCGTCTACCACGTGCTCGGCGGCGCCATCAATCCGATCAACGGGATCGGCCCGGACCAGCTCCGCATCCGCGAACTGCTCGGGCGGCTGGGCAGCGGGGAGGTGGAGGAGGTCATCCTCGCCACCAACCCCAACATCGAGGGGGAGGCCACGGCCAGCTACCTCGCGCGCATGCTCGGGAGCATGGAGGTGCCGGTCTCGCGCCTGGCCTCCGGCCTGCCCGTGGGCGGGGACCTCGAGTACGCGGACGAGATCACGCTGGGGCGGGCCTTCGAGGGCCGCCGCCGGGTGAATCCGCCCCGGCCGACCGCCACCGATGCCTGAGCTCGAACTCCCGATCATCCTGATGGTGGTGATCGGGGGGTTCCTCGCCGGATGGGTGGACGCGGTGGTGGGCGGGGGAGGGCTCATCCAGCTTCCCGTGCTGCTGCTGGTGCCGGGGATCGCCCCCGTCCAGGCGCTCGCCACCAACAAGATCGGCTCGATCATGGGCACCTCCGTGGCGGCCTACACCTACCAGCGCAAGATCCAGACGGACCTGAAGACCGCCCTCCCCATGGCGGCAACCGCGCTGGTGGGGGCGGTGGGCGGCGCGGCGCTGGCCTCGTTCATCCCGGGCGCGGCCCTCCGACCGATCGTGGTGGTGGCCTGCCTGATCGTGTTCCTGTGGACAATCTTCCGCCGGGCCTCCGGGCTCGACACGGTCCGCCGCTACCAGGGCCGCCGCCACCACGTGTTCGCCATGCTGATCGGCCTCGCGATCGGCTCCTACGACGGCCTCCTCGGCCCCGGCACCGGCACCTTCCTCGTGATCTCGCTGGTGGGAGTGCTCGGCTACGCCTTCATGCCCGCCTCCGCGATCGCCAAGATCGTCAACTTCGCCACCAACCTCGGGGCCCTGATCTTCTTCATCCCCGCCGGCCACGTGGTGTGGGAGCTGGGACTCATCATCGGGGCGGCCAACATGCTCGGCGGCTTCCTGGGCGCGCGCACCGCGGTGCGGCGCGGGTCCGAGTTCGTCCGCCTGGTCTTCCTGGTGGTGGTGGGCGGCCTGATCGTGAAGCTCGCCTGGGACGTGATCACGAGTTTCTGACCTCCCGACGACGGAACTCGGGCTGCGTCGTCGACCCACCGTACGGTGGTGGCGAGGGGGACGACGGAACTGGAGCTGCGTCGTCGACCAAGGGGTGAGCGCAAGATCACGGTCCGGTGCACGAGACCGGGAGATCCGGCATCTGGACGCGGGCCTAGAATCGTGGCGAGCAGGCAACGTCGCGGCGCCACCACCGCGCGGCGCCCGGCAGCAGGAAGGCAACTAGGAGAATCCCGTGGCCCTGATCGTGCAGAAGTTTGGTGGATCGTCCGTCTCGGACGCCGCCGCCATGAAGCGCGTGGCGGGACGGATCGCGCGCACCCAACGGGACGGCAACGATGTGGTGGTGGTGGTCTCCGCGATGGGGGACACCACGGACGAGCTCCTGGACCTCGCCGAGGAGGTCAACCCCAACGCCCCCGCCCGCGAGATGGACATCCTGCTCACGGCAGGTGAGCGCATCTCGATGTCCCTGCTCGCCATGGCGATCGAGGCCGAGGGCATTCCGGCCCGGTCCTACACCGGCCAGCAGGCGGGCGTGCTCACCGATTCGAAGTACGGCAAGGCCTCCATCGTGGGCGTGGTTCCGGACCGGATCCGGCGCACCCTCGAGGAGGGGCAGGTGGCGATCGTGGCGGGCTTCCAGGGCGTGAACGCCGAGGCCAACGATGTGACAACGCTCGGTCGCGGCGGGTCTGACACCACCGCCGTCGCGCTCGCGGCATCGCTGGGGGCGGACGTCTGCGAGATCTACACGGACGTGGACGGCGTGTACAGCGCGGACCCCCGCGTGGTGTCCAAGGCCCGCCGCATCCCGCGCCTCTCCACCGAGGAGACCCTCGAACTCGCCTCCCACGGCGCCAAGATCCTGCACCTGCGCGCGGTGGAGTTCGCGCGCCGCTACAACGTCCCGCTCCACGTGCGCTCCAGCTTCTCCGAGCTCGAGGGCACGTGGGTGGTGAACCCCACCGAGGAGGACCCCATGGAAGAACCGATCATCGCCGGAGTTGCCCACGACCGCTCGCAGGGCAAGGTCACCGTGGTGGGAGTGGAGGACGTGCCGGGCTCGGCCGCGCTGCTCTTCACCACGCTCGCCGAGGCGGAGGCCAACATCGACACGATCGTGCAGAACGTCTCCACCGAGGCCACCGGGAAGACGGATATCTCCTTCACCCTGCCCAACAAGGACGTGCCCGCGGCGGCCGCAGCGCTCGAGAACCTGCGCGAGTCCCTCGGATTCGAGGAGGTCCAGCACAACGGCAACATCGGGATCGTCTCGCTGGTGGGCGCCGGGATGCGCAGCAACACCGGCGTCTCCGCCACGCTCTTCAAGGCCCTGGCGGATGCCGGGATCAACATCCAGATGATCTCGACCTCGGAGATTCGCATCTCCGTGGTGGTGGATGCCCAGGAGGTGGACGCCGCGGTGCGCGTGATCCACTCGGCCTTCGGCCTGGACTCCCAGGACACCGAGGCCGTGGTCTACGGAGGGACAGGACGATGAGCTCTCTGACAGTCGCGGTGGTTGGCGCCACCGGCCAGGTGGGCGCCGTGATGCGGCGCATCCTCGAGGAGCGCGAGTTCCCGGTGGGGACGATCCGCTACTTCTCCTCCGCCCGATCTGCAGGGACCACCCTGCCCTGGAAGGGTGCGGATGTGGTGGTGGAGGACGTGGCCACCGCCGATCTCTCCGGAATCGATATCGCCCTCTTCTCCGCCGGCGCGGGTGCCTCGCGTGAGTACGCGCCGCGGTTTGCGGAGGCGGGCGCCGTGGTGGTGGACAACTCCTCCGCCTGGCGGATGGATCCCGAGGTGCCGCTCGTGGTCTCTGAGGTGAATCCCGGCGCGGCCGCGGAGCGCCCCAAGGGCATCATCGCCAACCCCAACTGCACCACCATGGCCGCGATGCCGGTGCTCAAGGTCCTCCACGATGCCGCGGGCCTCAAGCGCCTCGTGGTCTCCACCTACCAGGCCGTCTCCGGCACCGGCCTCGCCGGGGTGGAGGAGTTGGCGGGCCAGGTACGTTCCGCCGTCGGGCAGGACCTGGAGGGGCTCGCCCACGACGGCGGGGCCGTCACCTTCCCCGATCCCGTCAAGTACGTGGCGCCCATCGCCTTCGACGTGGTGGCGCTGGCCGGCTCGCTCGTGGACGACGGCGAGGGCGAGACGGACGAGGAGAAGAAGCTCCGCAACGAGTCCCGCAAGATCCTCGACATCCCGGAGCTCAAGGTTTCTGGGACGTGTGTGCGCGTGCCCGTGTTCTCCGGGCACTCGCTGGCGATCAACGCGGAGTTCGAGCGTCCCATCTCGCCGGAGCGTGCGCGGGAGATCCTCGCCGAGGCGCCGGGCGTGGAGTTGGCCGATGTGCC
>JAUNRP010000158.1 GCA_030544165.1 bacterium | reverse complement strand
CGTCGACCACCTGGTTCATGAGTTGGTTCGCGCCGAGCACCTCCGGCCCCGCACCATCCTCAAGCGGGAAGTTCGCGAACACCACCCACGGGGTCTGATACCGCGCGAGCGGCCCGGCCGAATCCAGCAACGAGGTGGACCAGAACGAGGGCAGGTGGTCCCCGTACAGCACCACCACGGTCCGCTCGTCCATCCCGGCCAGCTCAGCAACGAACTCCTCCAGCGCCTCATCCGAGTGCTTCACCCCGCGCGTGTACTGCGCGGCGGAGTCCGCCTCCGCGTCCGTGAGCGGGCCCGTCACGGGGATCGGGTTCGCAAGGCCCTGCTGGGGCGAGTGGTTCTGCATTGAGACTGCGTTCACGAACAGCGGCGCCTCGGACCGCCGCAGCTCCCGCACCACCTCACCGAACAGCGAGGCGTCCGAGACGTGCCGGTCCCCCGGCAGCTTGGTCAGGTGCGCCAACCCGGAATCCCAGAACGACGCCCGCTCAAACCCCAGCGCGGGGTACACCGCATTCCGGCGGTAGAACCGCGCGTAGTAGGGGTGGATCGCGGAGCCCTCGCGCGCCTCCTCGCCGCCCTCGCCGCCCGCACCGTCACCCACCAGCCACGTCAGGTGCGAGGGGAAGCTCTCCGCATCCGCCACCAACGCCTGGAACGGCGAATCCACCTGCGCGTGGAAGTTCGCCACGGCCATGCCGGTGAGCACCTCGAACTCCACATTCGCGGTGCCCCCGCCGAATCCGGAGGAGATCATCGTCCCCGAAGGATTCGACTCCATCAGCTCCCGCAGGAACGGCATCGGATCCTCCGCCGCCTCGATCCCGGGCAGCGCCAGCGGGTCCGCCAGGGACTCCGAGAGCACCGTCACCACGTTGACGCCCTCGAGCGCCCGCGGGTCCCGTCCCGCGTTCAGCTCACGTGCCGCTTCCTCGTATTTCCCGACGACGGCCGCAACCGACGCGGGCGAATACCCCTCCGGCTCATCCATCGCGGCAGCGGGAAGGGTGTAGAGGAGTCCGGCGATCAGGCCGTTGTCATCGTAGTTCTGGGACTGGTTCCACGGGGCCCACCGGGCGCCGGCGGCCTCGTAGAGGGCGCGGGCAGGGGAGCCCGCAGAGTTGAAGGTGCTCGCGCCGAAGATCACGAGGAACGCGGTGGCTCCAGAGGCCATCCTCAGGAGGGCTGATCGCCGCCCGGAGGTGGGCGCAGCGGACGGCTCTGGCGCACGTCGTCGCCTGGAATTACGGACAGAACGGGCAACGAACCAGGCGAGCAGCGGGACCGCGAGGAGGACGGCGGCCAGGGCGAGCGCGGCGCCGGCGCCCACGTTCTCGATGAGGAAGGCGACCTCGGAGAGATAGGCCACGTCCGCGAGGAAGAGGGGCTCATCGCGGAAGCTCATCTTGAGGAAGTCGGCGGCGCCGATCAGGGTGGCGAGCGTGGTGACGATCGCGGCGGCGGCCCAGAAGCGGTTGGTGATCGCGTGGAGGAGCACGATGATTGCCCAGACCAGGAGCGCGCTGACGCCCAGCAGCGGCAGTTCCAGTTCACCGAGGCGCGCGAGGGCCTCCGGCCACGAGGCGTGGAGCCCGTGCACCAGTTCCAGTCCGAGGGTGAGGCCGATCGCGAGCGCGAGGCCTCCCAGAATCCGCGCAAACATCGGGATCGAGGATACGCGCCGGACGCCTGCTGGTCACCCGGTGTTTACCGGATTGCAACGGGAGTGGGGCAAATCTCGTTCCGGTGGGGGGATCAGCCGGTGAGGGCCATAACCCCCGGGGCGTTGCCGCGGGTGCTCCCGTGGGCGGGCGCGGGTTGCGAGGTTGACATGAGCTGGGTGCGGGCGGCCTCAGCGCTTCGACCCGAAGATCTGGACCGCGTACGCGTAGCCACCCGCGCTGTAGGCGACTCCCACTCCAATGTGCTGGTAATTCCCGAGAATGTTGGCCCGGTGGCCATCGGAGTTCATCCAGAGGCCTACGAACGCGGCACCATCGGTGGACCCGCCGGCGCCAGCGATGTTCTCGCCCACGCCTCCGCCGTACTCAGCCATGATGGCGGAGAAGTTCTCAGTCTGGTGGCGGAAGTCTCCAGTGGCAGCCATGCGTTCGGCCCACGACTGGGCCCACCGATCAAGGACTGGATCACGCACAAGCGCAGCGAGACCCTCCTTGGCCCGTTCCTGGTTGGTGGCGGTGGGGATGTCCTGCCTGACTGTCTCTGGCCGGTGGAGCACACTGAACCCGTACCGGTACGTGACGTAGGCGCCGTGTGAGTCCGCCACGCTGTAGAACACCGAGTAGTACCCGGGCACAGCGGTATTCACTGTGCCGGAAACCGAGACATGGCGCGTGATGTCACCGTCTTCAACGTCGATTGCCCTCATCACGCTGCGGGGATCGAAGGAGTCCCCCACATAGATGTGGCCCGGGTTCGAGACCGTGATCTCCGGCGGCTGGTTGGCGTTGACCACGATCCGGCGGTCGTGTGAGGTGAATCCGCCGCGGTTGTCCTGGACCTCGTAGCGCACGGTGTAGGTGCCCGGGACCCAGTTCGTGGGGATACCGGAGATGGTCATGCGGGAGGTGAGGTTGCCGTCCTCCGCATCGGTCGCGGTCACACCCGCACGGAGGTTCGGGGGCCTCTGCTCCACGATCGAGAGCGGCCCGGCGCCAGAGATCACCGGCGCTGAGTTCGCCCGCACGTTCACCCGCACACTCCGGTGCTGATCGAACCGGTAGAGGAACGCCGCCATCGCATCACGGAGGATCGGCTCCTGGGGACGGAACTCCCAGGCACCACCGCCCACGTCCCATCCGCGCGAGATCCCCATCGAGTTCAGCCAGGAGATCTGCTTGTAGAAGTTGTGCGAGGTGGGCACATCCCGGAACGGCGAACGAGCCGGCGGCGTGTACGCCGGCGAACCCGCCAGGCGGTAGAGGAATGCCGCCATCTCCGCCCGCAGCACCGGCTGGAACGGACGATACGTCCGCACACCGTTCTCCACCCACCCTGTGGAGATTCCACGATCCGCCATCCAGCCCATCTCGGAGCGGAAGCTCGGCACGTTGATGTCTGTGAAGAAATCCCGCGCCGGCGGAGTGAAGCGCGCATCCCCGGACATCCGGAACAGGAACGCCGCCATCGCATCGCGAAGAACCGGCTGGAACGGCCGATACGTGGTCACGCCACCCTCAGTCCATCCCTGCGAGATCCCCCGCGCGGCCATCCACTCGATCTCACGCTTGAAGGGGGTGCCACCTATGTCTGAGAACTGTGACATCACCACAGGCCCGGCAAGTACCGCAGGCGCGGGCATCGCCGTCGTCGTCGTCGAAACACCTGACGCGAGAGCAGGTGAGCCGCCAGCGAGACCCAGCACCGCTGCCAGGAGGGCCGAGGTGACGAGGGAGGCAGCCCGGCGCGTGCGCGAAGAGAGGGGGGAATTGGCGGCCACGGTAACGCCCTTTCCGGAAACCAGAGGGATGTTTCTCAACAAACGTACAGGCTCGGGGAGCCTGAGTCACCACGTTTGGGGAATGCGTGTGGGCTCACCTATCGCACATAGTCGAAGTGCCACCACTCGCCGTACGAGCCATCTGGATCGTGCCAGGGGCGGCGGTCCCAGCCGTAGGTGGGTCCGTTGCGATCCAGCCACTGGTTCTCGGCGGTGGAGTAGCCGAAGTGCTCGAAGAAGTCGATCGCCTGGCCCCACCCGTGTGGCGAGGTTCCCACTCGGGCGGCGATGGGCGGGCCGATGGTGCGCCACACGTACTGCTGGTCGGCGAAGGTGCGGTACGCAGACTCACGCCACGTATCGATCGGCAGGTTGGTGCCGAAACGGTCCTGGTAGGCCCAGTTCAGGGCCGCTGTGTCCACGATGGTGCGGCAGTGCAGCCTGTGCGTGGTCATCCACGGGATGGTGCACAGCTCGTCATCGATGGTGCCGTTGATGGATGAGTGGCGGCCCGAGTAGGAGGTGGGGCGGTCGGAGGGCCAGGGCATCGTGCCGTGGGCGGCGAAGTCGCCGTGGCTGACCTCGACGGCCCCGCTGGAGTCACGCACCACGATCACCCCACCCGTGAACCCCTGGAACGTGACGCCATCGCGGGAGCCCCGTTGTCCGGTCGGAAAGCCGAGCCTGCCGTGGTGGTGGCCCTGCGCGGCGTAGGCGTTCAGGATCGCTCCACGCAGGATGTGCGCGCCGTTGGAGGGGGACCACATGATGAGGTTCGGGCCGAACCACTGGTGGCACCCGCCCGTGTTGTCGCACATCTCGGGCCCGGTGGGGCTGCCGAGAGCGCGTGCGCCCCCGGCGTTGTTCCAGGAAGTGGAGATGGCCCCGTTGACGGTGTAGGCGGGTTGCGGGGGGAGGGAGGCTCGGAGATTGATCCGATGGCCGGCCTGGTCGAAGCGGTAGAGGAAGGCGGCCATTGCATCACGCAGCACTGGCTCGTTGGGGCGGTATTCGGTGCGGCCGTTCTCGATCCAGCCCGTGGAGATGCCGGCGTGGTGCATCCAGGCGATCTCCTTGTAGAACACCCGGTTGGTGGGAACGTCGTGGAATGGGGAGGTGCGCGGAGGCGTGAATGCCGGGGAGCCGGCCGCCCGGTAGAGGAATGCGGCCATCGCGTCCCGCAGCACCGGGGTGTCCGGCTGGAAGGTGGCGGACTGGTTCGCGTGGATCCAGCCCGTGGAGACCCCGGTCTGGGACATCCACACGATGTCCTCGAAGAACGCCCGGCCATGGGGCACATCGATGAACGGGGAGGCGTTCGGGATCGTGATCGCGGGCCTCCCCGCCAGCCGGTACAGGAAGGCCGCCATCGCGTCCCGCAGGACCGGTTGGAACGGACGGTAGGTGGTCTCTCCGTTCTCCTTCCAGCCACTCGAGATCCCCCGGGCTGCCATCCAGTTGATCTGGTCCGTGAAGGGGGTGGAGGTGATGTCCGAGAACGACGACGCCGGGAAGCGCCCGGGGATTGAGCTGGCTGCCGGGAGTTGCGCCGTCGTCGGCGGGGCGCTGGGGGAGGGGGCGGGTGTGGGGGCGGGGGCGGTGTCGGGTGGGGC
>JAUNRP010000157.1:4999-5076 GCA_030544165.1 bacterium | reverse complement strand
CGAGCCCTACGGCACCGGTGGCCGAGGTGGTGACGGAGGTGCCGTCGTCGCCGGAAGAGACAGTGGCGGGGGAGACG
>JAUNRP010000157.1:399-4989 GCA_030544165.1 bacterium | reverse complement strand
TGAGCCTGAGCCGGCCGGACCCACCACGTTCGAGGAGTTGGTGGTGGCGCTCCAGGAGGTCCCCGGTGTGATCTCGGCGGAGCATCGCAATGCCGCAGTCCACGTGCGGACGGACGGGGTGAACGAGGAGACGCTGCAGGCGGTCGCGGCGATCTTCGCGTCCACACAGGCGGGGTGGACGGAGGCGGGGCCGTCGGTCCTGACGCGGTACGTGCCCGAGGTGGAGGGGGATGTGGGGGCGTTCCTGCTGCACCTCGCGGGTTACGAGACGGCGCCCACGCCCGAGGGAATCACGCAGTTCGCGGGGATCGCGAGCAGCCACCACGGGGTTGATCTGGTCTACGGCCCCACGGCGACCCTCGAGGTGTGGGTCTCGCTGGAGAAGGGCACGGACTGGCACCCGGTCTTCCTGGAGGCGTTCGAGCAGGTGCGCGCGGCAGCACCAGCGATGGGCGTGGATCCCGCGGCATCAGGGATCAAGGTGGACTTCGGGACGGAGCGGCAGGTGCCGCACCTCGCGCCGCTGGTGATCGGGGACGCGGCGTCCGATCCGGCGTGGGAGACCATTCTCGAGCAGCTCGAGGACACCGTGATCGTGATCAAGGACAACGACCTCGGCCGGTGCGACATCGAGGAGGGCCCCACCGTGGACTGCAGCGTCATGGATCCCACGCTCGCGCAGTCTCCCGCTGCTGTCCGGTCGGCGGTGACGAACTTTGCGGCAACCGTGACGGGCGCGGGCTACGCGTTCACCATTGACGGCTCGCTGCCCACGTTCTGACAGCTCGGGGGTACGTTGTCGGGGTTATCCACAGGCCCGCAGCGGGGTGCAGGCGGATCGCCCTAACGTGCGGCCATGGGAACCGACCGAATTGCTGCCCTCGCTTCACGAAACGACGGCCTGATCACGCTGAGCCAGTTGGCCAAGCTCGGATTCACGCGTCGGCTCGCGAGCGGGAGGCTTGCCCGTGGAGTGTGGCGGCGGATCTTGCCGGGGGTCTACCAGACATCCTTGACGCCAGTGACGTGGCACCAGCGCGCCCGCGCCGCCCTCATGTGGGGCGGCCCCCGGGCGGTGCTCTCCCACGAGAGCGCCGCCTGGTTGCTGGGATTGGTGCGCAGAGCGCCCTCGGGCGTTGACATCACGCTGCCCCGAACCATGCGGCGCCGCAGTGGCTCCGCATCCACCACGTGACTCGAATCCCTCCCAGCCGGGAGAGCCCCCTCCGCCATGCCACCCTGAACGAGACGCTCGTGGCTCTCCTCGATGAGGCACCATCGCTGGACGACGCCGTGGGACTGGTGACGTCTGCGATCCGCAAGGGGCTCAAACCCGAGTCGATACGCTCCAGAGTGCTGCGAGCCAGAGATCTGCGGCGCCGCGCGCTGATCCTCGAGATCCTCGCCGATACCGAGGAAGGAGTGGAGTCACCTCTGGAATACCGGTTCCACCACGATGTGGAGGATGCCCATGGCCTTCCCCAATCCGTGCGGCAGGAGTGGCGCAAGGTGGGTGGGCGTTGGATTCGCAGCGATTGCAGATACGCGGGATTTGGCGTCGTCGTCGAACTCGATGGAGAACTGGCCCACCCCGGGAAGGCGACGCCAGCGGACCTACTGCGGGACAACGATGTGGTGCTGACGGCGGGAGAGATCACCCTGCGCTACCGGTGGCCGCATGTTGCGGGCACTCCGTGTGCGGTGGCCAGGCAGGTGGCCACGGCGCTGACCGCACGGGGATGGGAAGGGGAGATCCGAGCGTGCGGGCCACGCTGTGGAGCGGTCTGACGGCGGTGAAGGCAGGGGCGTTGTGCTATCCGGACAGGCGTGGGCGCGTGGAGGCAGAATCGAAACCGGGCATGTTGTCATTTGGTCCCGTGGGAGGACCTTTTGACTACATGCCCGGCTGAGCCACTAGGCGAGGGCCTTCTCGATCTCCTCGATGAACTTCTTCTTGGGCCGTCCGCCCACGATCGAGGCCACGAGCTCGCCGCCCTTGTAGATGTTGAACGTGGGGATCGAGACGATCCCGTACTTCATGGACGTCTGCGGGTTGGCATCGGTGTCCAGCTTGACCACCTTGAGTCGGTCCGCCATCTCCTCGCCGAGCTCGTCCACGATCGGGCTCATCATCTTGCACGGCGGGCACCATTCGGCCCAGAAGTCCACGAGCACGGGCTGCTCGGAGTTGAGGACCTCCTCCTCGAAGGTGGCATCGGTGACGTTGGTGGTCATGGGATCTCGCTTTCGTGTGCGGGGTGGTGCTGGTGGCCGGGGCGCGCGGGATTACTTGCGCATGTCCGGCGGACGTGGGTTCAGGCCCTGTGGGTTTCGGGGGCCTCTGGGGACTCGGGGGCCGCGGGCGCCTCGAGTGCGGTGACTGCGTCGAGGGTCTGGATGGTGTCGAGCTCGGAGAGGGAGGTGGCGCCAGTGTTGGGGGTGGAGCTCGGCCCGGCGGCGGATTCGGGCACCGAGGCTGTGGCGGGCACGGACGCGGGCAAATCTGGCGCACCCTCAGCAAAATCTGGCGCACCCTCACCGACATCGGAACCGGAACCAGAGCCAGAACCAGAACCAGCATCCTCTGTCAACGGCTCAGCATCCACGTCCTCTGCGCCCACGGGCTGCGCGGCCGCATCCCCGAGCGCAGCCAGGAACCTCTCCGCATCCAGAGCGGCGGCGCAGCCGGTGCCGGCTGCGGTGATGGCCTGGCGGTAGGTATGGTCCACCACGTCTCCGCAGGCAAAGACTCCCGGCAGGGAGGTGCGGGTGGAGGGGTGGTCCACCACCACGTAGCCCTCGCCGTCCAACTCCACCTGGCCCTCGAGGATTCCGGTGCGCGGCAGGTGCCCGATCGCCACGAACAGCCCGGTGGCGTCCAACTCCCGCAGCTCCCCGGTGACGGTGTCACGCAGCATGAGGCCGGTCATCTTGCCGCCCTCCTCTCCGAGGACCTCGGCCACCTCGGAGTTCCAGGCGAACTCGATCTTGGGATCGGACATGGCCCGCTCGGCCATGATCCGCGAGGCGCGGAGTTCCTCGCGGCGGTGGATCACGGTCACCTTGGAGCCGAACCGCGAGAGGAATGTGGCCTCCTCCATCGCGGAGTCTCCGCCGCCCACCACCGCGATGTGCTGCTCCTTGAAGAAGAACCCATCACAGGTGGCGCAGTAGGAGACACCCCGGCCGGAGTACTGCTCCTCGGAGGAAAGCCCCAACTTCCGGTACTCCGAGCCCAGCGCGAGGATCACAGACTTCCCGGAGAAGGACTCGTCGTCGTCGGTGGTGACGGTCTTGACGTCACCCTCCAACTGCACCGCCACCACGTCCTCGTAGCGCACATCCGCACCGAAGCGCTCGGCCTGCTCCTGCATCTTGGTCATGAGGTCCGGACCCATGACGCCCTCGGGGAAGCCCGGGAAGTTCTCCACCTCGGTGGTGTTCATGAGGGCACCCCCCGCGGTGATCGAACCGGCGAACACCACGGGCTTCAGCCCCGCGCGCGCCGTGTAGATCGCGGCGGTGTATCCCGCCGGGCCCGAACCGATGATGATGACGTCGTGGGTTGTCATGCCACCCTTTCTCCAACCGTGTCTTCATGCGGTGGAACACCCACCGCGGGCGCCCTATTCCTCAGGCGCCTCTCCCGCATCCGCTGGCGCCTCACCGGCCCCAGCACCACCAGCGCCCCCACCGGCCCCGCCCGGCTCAACCCCGAGCACCCGCACCTCGGTCATCTCCACGCGGTTCCGGCCATCCGAGTCTGCCACCGGCAGGGAGGTGAACCACAGCACCACGTTGGACATCTCCACGGGCTGCGGAAGGGTGATGACGGTCTCGCGGCCCATGTCCGCCTCCGCCAGGACCAGGCGGTTCGGATCGAGCACCACGCCCGGATCACCGAGCACCTGCACGTGCCCGCCCTCGCCATTCAGGTTGAGAACCACCTCGCGCACCATCGCCGGCTGCGCCAACTGGATGTCCAGCCCGATCCCGGACTTCATCCCGTACTGCGGATCCACGTACGAGCGCGAACGCCACCAGGTGCTCGGATCGCCGTCCCACGCGCGGTAGGTGAGTTCCGGGTTCTCCTGGCCATCTCCGTCCGGCGGCGGGTCCAGCACTCCGATGTTCGCGATCACCGGCGGCTCCACCGGCTCCGGCTCGGGCGCAACCTCCCCCTCGGTCCCGGGATCGGTGTCCACCTCGCTGAGTGGGGGCGGGGGCGGCGGCTTCTCCACGCCCGTGATGATCGGCCCGCCCGCCGCGCGCGTGACCGGCATCTGCACGTCCGCCAGCGTCTGGAACGCGAAGACCATGGACACCACCACCAGCGCCGCGATGAACAGCAGCACGAACGGCCCCGGGTCCAGCCGCCTCCGCGTGAGCGGCGCCGCCTGGTTCTCCGGATCGCGGATCTCGCCCGGCACGCGCAGGTTGTGCTCCTGCGCGAACGAATCGATCCGCTCCGCCATCCGCTGCCCAAAGTTGTGCAATCCCGACGACGGCGGCACCACAGCCGCTCCCGCCGCCTCCCCCGCCGTGTGGGCCGGGATGTCCGACGACGCAGCAACAGTCGCGTCAGCCCCC
>JAUNRP010000157.1:0-389 GCA_030544165.1 bacterium | reverse complement strand
TTCGCGACCAGGGGCTGGAGGATGCCTTCGTCGGGGTAGTTCGCGTGCTGGCCGGTGAAGGCGAACGGGAAGATCCCGTCGGCCTTGATCTCGGTGCAGAGCGTCATCAGCTCGTCCCAGGTGGGTCCACTGCGGTCACGGGAGGGCGGCACCACGCCGGCCCCGGCCGCTGCGCCCGAATCGGTGAGCTCATCGCGCAGCTCGGCGGGCTCGGCATCCCAGGGCATGGCGGCGCCCGCCGCAGGCTCCTCGAACTCCGGGTAGGCGTGGGTGATGGGGAATGCGTGGGTGGCGGCCATCTCGGCGACCCCCACCTCCGCGTACTCCGCGTCTGCGGGCTCGCCGGATTCCGCGAAATCTGGCGCACCCTCACCGAAATCTGGCGCACC
>JAUNRP010000156.1 GCA_030544165.1 bacterium | reverse complement strand
CCAGGAGGCGGTTGAGCTCACCGGTGATGTCCGCGTTGTGGCGGCGGTAGGTCTCGAACCGGATCTCGAGCCCATCGAGGAGGACGAGCTTGAGCGTGGTGGAGCCGATATCCAGGCCGAGCCGCAGGCGGGCGTTCATGGCGCCACCTCCTTCCCCTCAGGACGAAGGTAGCCAGCTTCGGCGGCGCGCTTCAACGGCGTTGAATTAGATTGTGGGTACTTCTACGGGCGCTGATTCGCTGGTTCCGGGCACTTCTGGGCTGTTGGTCCCAGAATTTCAACGGCGTAGAAACGGGTGGGGTGCGGGTGGTGCTCTCTCCTGCGTGGTCGGGCGCGGGCGGCGCTCACCCCTGGGAGCGCGGGTACCGTGGAGGGATGTCGCCCTCTCCCACTCCTGCCAGCCAGCGCCGCGGTCCGCGATCATCCGGGGACCCGGCAGCGAGCGAGGCCATCCTCGAGGCGGCCCGCCAGGAGTTCGCCGAGCACGGGTACACGGGCACCACGGTGCGGGCGGTCGCCGCGAGAGCCGGCGTGGACGTGGCCCTGGTCTCCTACTACTTCGGCGCCAAGGACAACCTGTTCCGGGAGGCGATCGGCTACCCGATCGAACCGCGTGTGCTCGTGGAGGAGGCGCTCGCCGTGCCGGTGGAGGAGCTCGGGCGGGAGATCGTGCGCCAGGTCCTCACCGCCTGGGGTGATCCGGGCGTGGCCACGGCGATGCGGGGCGTGGTCCAGCTCAAGGTGACCAACCAGGACAACTGGGCCTCCCTCACCGAGTTCTACCGCGAGGTGATCCTGGGTCCCATCATCGAGGCGATGGGTGGCTCGGACGCCGAGTACCGCGCCACGATGGCGCTCACTCCGCTGATCGGCCTCGTGGTGGTCCGCTACCTCGTGGAGACCCCGGCGGTGGTGGAGGCCCCGGCGGAGGAGCTCATCGAGTCAGTGGGAGCCCAGGTGCAGCGCTGGCTGACGGGCCCGCTCCCCACGCCCCGCTCGCACGAGTAGGAGAACGCGGCTCGGCTCAGAGGCCCCCGTTGTCCAACCCCGTCTGCTCATACTCCGAGTCCACCGGCGAATAGAGCCACAGGGCGTTGCACCAGCGGCCCTCCTCTCCGGCGAGGCACCCGTCCTGGAGGGCGTCGAGGAACTGGCTCTCGCCGTATACCATCGGCTGTTCGTCAACGCAGAAGGGGCCGTCAGTGCTGCCGGGGTTGCCACAGGCGAGTCCGAATGCGCTCTCCTCGCTTCCAGGCTCGGCGAGGAAGCCCAACCGCTCACAACCATAGCCATCACCGGCGGCACAGGCGTCATAGGCGATCTGCTGGAGCTGGAGATCCCACTCGGACGGATCCTCCCCGGCCCCGCTGGTCTCGCCGCCCGGCGTGACGGGCCCTGAGCCACACCAGTACTCCCCGGTATCTGTGCCGCCGCAGGTGTTTCCGAACTCCTCCCAGTGGGAGTCGAGGGGGGATTCCATATAGAGCTCGTCACAGGCCTCCATGTCTCCGGCCTCGCACGCGTCCCACAGGCCGTCGAGGTACTCGACCTCGTCCGCCGGCAGGCCGTAGTCACCCCCCGGAGACGTGGGGCCCGGCCCGGGCTCCGGTGGCGGCGTGGTCTCGGGGCCGGGCTCGGGCACGGTGGTCTCCGGCCCGGGCTCCGGTTCCACGCTCTCCACGGGCGACGGCGTGACCGGGGCTCCGGCGGTCTCCCGCACCTTGGTCTCACCGCCACATGCGCTCATCCCCAGCGCCAGGGTCACCGCTCCGAGTGCTGCTGCGAACTGCCGAAGTCCCATGGTTCTCTCCGTCCTGTCACATCTGCCTGATCCGAATTCCTCCGTGGCTCACCCGCCTGCGGACCCCCCGGCCTGGCTGTCCGGCGGAGCGGTGCGGCCGGGCTCGCACCACCGCTCGCCGGGAGCAGTTCCCCCACAGGTATCACCGAACTCCTCCCAGTGCGAGTTGATCGGGGATTCCCAGTAGAGGAGGTCGCACGCGGCCATGTCTCCGCCCGCGCAGTCCTCCCAGAGCGCATCGAGGTACTCCACCTCGGCCGCTGGCAGCCCGTAGTCCTCCCCCTGCGGAGGGGTAGCACCCGTGCCGCCGCCCGGATCGGGGGTGACCGGCCCCGGATCGGGAGTGACCGGCCCGGGATCGGGCGTCTCGGGGGACGGCCCCGGACCCGGCACAGTGCTCTGGATGGGGTCCGGCGCCGTGGGGCCCCCGGCCGTCTCGCGCACCTTCGTCTCTCCACCGCACCCGCTCATACCCACTGCCAGGACGGCCGCCGCCAGCGCCGCTGCGAACTTCCTGAGTCCCATGGTCTCTCCCATCCACTGGTCGTCTCGGTTACAGCGTCCCAAACTACCCACCCCCACGGCTACGACATTCCGCACACCGGCCACCCCGATTCCCGGCCTACCCTGTACCCATGAAGATCTCCCTGGTGCTCGGCGGTGGCGGCGCCCGCGGCTACGCCCACATCGGTGCCATCCGCGAGCTCACCGCCCGCGGGCACGAGATCGCCTCCATCTCCTCGTGCTCCATGGGCGCGATCGTGGGAGGCGTGTACGCCGCCGGGAAGATGGACGAGTTCGAGGAGCGGGTCCGCGGTATCGAGCGCAGCCACGTGCTCTGGTACCTGGATGTGGCCCTCCGCGGCCCCGGCATGCTCAAGGCGGATCGGGTCATGGACATGCTCGCGGAGCTCGTGGGTGATGTGGAGATCCAGGACCTCCCCATCCCGTTCGTGGCCGTGGCCGTGGACCTCGCCGCCCGTCGTGAGGTCTGGTTCCCCAAGGGTCCGCTCCTCACCGCGATCCGTGCCTCCATTGCCATCCCGACGGCGATCACCCCCATCGTCATGAACGGTCGCCTCCTCGCGGACGGGGGTCTGCTGAACCCGCTCCCCATCGAGCCCACGGCCATGGTGCACAGCGACGCCGTGGTGGCCGTCTCCCTCATGGGCCGCGACCCCCACCAGTCGGCCTCCACCGTCTCGGACGCCGAGGAGGAGCCCGCCCTCCGGATCCCGGGCGCGGCGCTGGCTGGTGCGGTCGGGGATGCGGTGGGCGGCGCCGTCGAGGGAGCAGTGGATGGCGTGATGGGGATCTTCGAGAAGGTCACCGGCCGCGCCAACGGCGTGGAGGAGGGCGAGGACCCGGAGCCGGAGGACCCGCGGGATGAGAAGCGGCGGATCGCCCGCCTGGGGCGCTCGCCCGAGCCGCTCCCGCGCGGCCTGACCACCATCGACATGATGACCATGGCGCTGAACACCATGCAGGCCTCTATCGAGTCCACCCGCAGCGCCGCGAGCCCGCCGGACGTGCTCGTCTCGATCCCCACCGGAGCGGCCGGCACCTTCGACTTCCACCGCGCGGAGGAGTTGATCGAGCTCGGCCAGGAGGCCACGGCGGCGGAGCTCGATCGCGCCGGTTTCTGAGCCCACCTTCAGAACCCACTACCCTTACCTCCCATGCGCATCACCCTCGTCCTCGGTTCCGGCGGCGCCCGCGGCTACGCCCACATCGGCGTCATCCAGGAGCTGGAGGCGCGCGGCCACCAGATCGTGGCCATCTCCGGGGCCTCGATGGGCGCACTCGTGGGCGGCGTGTACGCGGCCGGCCGGCTGGGCGGCCTGCTCGAGGAGGTCTCCAACAAGGATGTCCGCCACATCCTGCGCTACGTGGACCCCGCGCTCGGGCGCCCCGGCATGATCGGCGCGGGCCGCATCATGGACATGCTCGAGGGCGTGGTGGGCGACGTCCTCATCGAGGACCTCCCCATCCCCTACCTCGCCGTGGCCACGGACCTCGCCAACCGGCGCGAGGTCTGGTTCAAGCGCGGCCCCCTGCTCACCGCGATCCGCGCCTCGATCGCCATCCCCACCGTGTTCACGCCGATCATGCACCACGGCCGCCTCCTGTGCGACGGCGGCGTCCTCAACCCCCTCCCGATCGAACCCGCCGCCCTCTACCCCTCCGACGGGATCGTGGCCGTCTCCCTGTTCGGCAAGGAGGCGGGCTTCGGCGTCACGCCCGTGCACGACGATGACGACGACGACCGCGGACCCGTGTGGACCGCGCGCCTCCGGGAGGGCACCGAGACCCTGCTGGAGCGCACCCGGGTCCGCGGGCTCATCGAACGCCTGGGCGGGCTCATCTCAGACCCCGACGACGACGGCTCGGCTCCCGAGAACGCGTCCCGTCCCGCTCGCGAGAAGTTGCCCCGGGGGCTGGACACCATGGACATGCTCACCATGACGCTGGACTCCATGCAGGCGGCCATCGAGGCGAACAGGACGGCCAACACCCCACCGGATGTACTGATCTCGATTCCCACCACGGCAGGAAGCGTCTTCGACTTCCACCGCGCGGAGGAGATCATCGCGGAGGGCCGCGGCCTGGCGGCCCAAGCCTTCGACCAGGTGGGACTCTAGGGCCAGGAGGCGCGCCCAATTGTCGAAAGCGCAGGTCAGCGGATTAGCATTGCACCCATGCCTGAACCTGCCCGAGCGAAGCCCGGTCGCCCCCGAGACCCGTCCAAGGATGATGCGGCACTCGAGGCGACCACGGCGCTGATCGCGGAGAACGGCTTCCACCGGCTCAGGATCGATGACATCGCGGCACGCGCCGGCATCCCGAAGTCCACCATCTACCGCCGGTGGCCCTCCCTCCACGCACTGGTGATCGACGCCTACCGGGTGGCATTCCCTGTTCCCGACTTCGATCCGGACCTGGATCCGTTCGAGTTCATCGATCTGGTGATCGATGCCACCGCCAGCGTGGTGGAGCGCGACGCGCTGGGCGCCACCCTGCCGATCGCGGGTGCCACGATCATGCAGGACGAGGATCTCGCCGAGCAGTTCGCGGCCGCGTTCGTGGACCCCTACATGGAGGCCCTCACCGGGGCGATCCAGCGGGGGGAGGCGGAGGGCCGGTTCACCACGGCGCTCCCCGCGGAGGACCTCGCGGCGATGGTGATGGGCCGGTTCGCCATGGGGGCGATCTTCAAGCGCCGGCGCACGGATCCCGCCGCCATCAAGAAGAGCGTCCGGGTGCTCCTCGGCGTCCCCCAATCCCCGTGAGGGTGCGCCAGAATTCCGTGAAG
>JAUNRP010000155.1 GCA_030544165.1 bacterium | reverse complement strand
AGCCGTTCGAGGCGAGCCGCCCCATGCCGAAGAGGAGCCCGAACACGTTGGACGTCACCATCGAGAGGGCGGCGGCGCCCAGGGTGGCCCACAGGCCCGGCAGGAGGTGGTACTGCCAGAGGTCCCCGGTGAGGAAGGGTTCCCACTTGGCGGCGGTGAGCTGGCCCTTGTCCGCCAGGGCGAGGACGGTCACCACCAGGACGCCCACGAGGAGGAGGGTGCCCACCACATTGGTGATGAGGATGGTGCGGCGCGCCCGGGGACCGGGGGCGTCGAAGAGGACCTGTGCGCTCTTCATCGGGCCACCCTCCACCGCCGGGACGCCCAGGTGGTGAGGACGCCGAGCGGGAGCACGATCGCCACGAACCCGAGGGCGATGATCAGGAAGATCAACACCATCACGTCGGGCCGGAACTCGAACATCGTGTACATGACGGAGGACGCCTGGACCACTCCCGCTACCTGCGCCACCGTGGTGTTCTTGGTGAGGGCGATCAGGGTGTTGCCGAGCGGCGCGATCGCGCCGCGGAACGCCTGGGGGAGGACCACGCTGCCCATGGACTGGCTGAACGTGAGGCCGATCGAGCGGGCGGCCTCCGCCTGGCCGAGCGGCACGGTGTTCACACCGGAGCGGAGCGCCTCGCACACGAACGCGGCGTGGTAGACGGAGAGACCCAACACGGCGAGCCGGAACCCGTTGGAGGCGATGAAGCCCGGGGATCCGGGCTCGGCGAGCACCACGCCGAGCTGCCCCCACAGTCCCAGCGAGGCGCCGAGGAGGATGAGGGTGAGGGGCGTGTTGCGGACCACGTCCACGTAGATCATGGCGGCCGTGCGCATGCTCGCGGCGGGGGAGACCCGCATGATGGCCAGGATGGTACCGAGGGCGAGGGATCCGATCGCGGAGAACACCGTCAACTGGATGTTGGTCCAGAACGCTCCAAGGATGTCGTAGTTGGCGAACAGTTCGCCCATCTGCCCTCACTTCCTCCGGCCAGCGGTGGGGCCCGCAGTCCGCGGGCCCCACCGGGGTGATTGCTAGGCGCACTCCATGGCTTCTGGCGGGTTGGTCTCGGCGTTGTACTGGTAGTCGGCGCCGGCGTTCGAGGAGAGCGCCTCCTCCCACGCACCGGAGGACACCATCTCGGCGATGGCCTCGTTCACCTGGCCACACAGCTCGGTGGATCCCTTGGGCAGGCCCACGCCGTAGTTCTCCGTGGAGAAGGTGTTACCCACCACCTTGAGCTGGCCCGCGTAGGCCGGCTGGTTGGCGAAGCCCGCGAGGATGATGTCATCCGTGGTCACCGCGTCCACCGTGGTCGCGGTCAGGAGCTCCACGCACTCGGAGTAGGTGGCAGCCGGGTAGAGCTCCACTCCCGGGTGGTCATCGCGGATTCGCTCAGCGGAGGTGGAGCCCTCCACCGAGCAGAGGATGCGGCCCTCGAGGGTCTCGGGGCCCGTGATCTCGGCCTCGTCCTGGCGCACCAGGAGGTCCTGGCCGGCCACGAAGTACGGTCCGGCGAAGTCCACGCGCTCACGTCGGGCGTCCGTGATCGAGTAGGTGGCGAAGATCATGTCCACCTGCCCGTTCTCGAGCATGGTCTCGCGCTGCGCGGAGATGGACTCCACGAACTCGATGTCGTCATATCCGAGGTGTTCGGCCACGTAGCGGGCCACGTCCACGTCGAACCCGGTGAAGTCGGCGCCCTGCTGGAGGCCGAGGCCGGGCTGGTCGTACTTGATGCCCACGGTGAGGGTGCCCTCGCCGCCGCCCGCGCCGCCGGTCTCACCGCCGGTCTCCTCGCCACCCGCCTCGGTGGTGGTCTCGCCACCGCCTGCGGGGGTGGTGGTGCCGCCGTTCCCAGTCCCGCCGCAAGCGGCGAGGGTGAGGGCGAGCGCCGCAACGGTTCCGGCTGTGATCAGTCGATTTCGCATGGCTGGTCCTCCTGTTGTTGGATCTACTCTTCTAAGAACTGCTGGTCAGTGGGTGAGGAGCTTCGAGAGGAAGTCCTGTGCCCGGGTGGAGCGCGGGTTGGTGAAGAACTCGTTGGGGGTGTTCTCCTCCACGATCTGGCCGTCCGCCATGAAGATGACGCGATCGGCGGCCTTGCGGGCGAACCCCATCTCGTGGGTGACCACGATCATGGTCATGCCCTCCTTGGCGAGCTGGGTCATGACGTCGAGGACCTCGTTGATCATCTCGGGATCGAGCGCCGAGGTGGGCTCGTCGAACAGCATGACCTTCGGGTCCATCGCGAGCGAGCGGGCGATCGCCACGCGCTGCTGCTGCCCGCCGGAGAGCTGGGCGGGGTACTTGTTGGCCTGGTTCTTGACGCCCACGCGGTCCAGGAGGGCCATCGCCTTCGCCTCGGCGTCCGCCTTCTTCATCTTGCGCACCTTGATGGGGCCGAGCGTGACGTTCTCCAGGATGGTCTTGTGGGCGAACAGGTTGAAGGACTGGAACACCATCCCCACCTCGGCGCGGAGCTGGGCGAGTTGCTTCCCCTCCTCGGGCAGCGGGGTGCCCGCCAGCTCGATCGAGCCGTCGTCGATCGTCTCGAGGCGGTTGATGGTGCGGCACAGGGTGGACTTGCCCGAACCGGACGGTCCGATCACCACCACCACCTCGCCCGGCATCACGTCCAGGTTGATGTCCTTGAGCACGTGGAGGTCCCCGAAGTGCTTGTTCACGCCGCTCAGGCGTACCAGTGGGGAGGTCCCGGTGCTCGATGCCATGTGCGCGAGACTACCGAGCCGGACCTCGCTGGCGCGCGCGCCGTTGGTAACCGTCAGGTAACAATCGTGGGACGAAAGTCCCCACCCGCCCGGCCAGCGCGCGATAGGACAGTGGCATGGAGACCCCACCCCGCCCCATCCTCGACGTCGCCACCGATGCCGGCTTCGACCCCGCCAACCTGCAGACCTACGGCCCGTACGTGGCCAAGCTCCCCCTCCCGGCCCGTGACTACCCGGGGGAGCCGGCCCCGCTCATCTGCGTCACGGCGGTGACCCCCACGCCGCTCGGGGAGGGCAAGACGACGACGTCGATCGGGTTGGCACAGGGACTCGCCCGGATCGGGCGCCGGCCCGTGCTCACGCTGCGCCAGCCCTCGCTCGGCCCCACGTTCGGGATCAAGGGCGGGGCCTCGGGAGCGGGGGCGAGCCAGGTGGTCCCCACCGAGCTCCTGAACCTCCACCTCACGGGCGATTTCCACGCCGTCACCTCGGCCCACAACATGCTCGCGGCGATGGTGGACAACCACCTCCACCACGGAAACGCCCTCGGGATCGACGAGCGGACCATCACCTGGCCCCGCGTGCTGGACGTGAACGACCGGGCGCTGCGCCACATCGTGATCGGGCTTGGCTCCAAGGTGGATGGCGTCACCCGGCAGGCGTCCTTCGACATCACGGCCGCCTCGGAGGTGATGACCGTGCTCGCGATGGCCCACGATCTCGAGGACCTGCGCCGCCGCCTCGGGCGGATCGTGGTGGGCTACACGTTCGAGGGGACGGCCGTGACGGCCGAGGACCTCAAGGCCGCCGGCGCCATGGCGGTCCTCCTGCGGGACGCCCTGCGCCCCAACCTGATGCAGACCTCGGAGGGCGTGCCCGTGCTCATCCACACGGGCCCGTTCGGCAACATCGCCACCGGCAACTCCTCGGTGGTCTCGGACCGCATGGCCGCGGGCCTGGGCGGGGAGATGATCATCACCGAGTCCGGCTTCGGCGCGGACCTCGGCGCCGAACGCCTCGTGAACCTCAAGTCCCGGGCGGGCCTGTCTCCCACCATGGCCGTGATGGTGGTGACCGTGCGGGCGCTGAAGTCCCTCTCCGGCCGCTACCGCGTGGTGGCCGGAAGGCCGCTGCCGCCCGAACTCCTCGAGGAGAACGTGGACGACGTGGCCGCGGGGATCTCCAACCTCGAGCACCACCTCGGCACCCTGAAGCGGTGGGGCCTGCCCGCCGTGGTGGCCATCAACGCGTTCCCGGGAGACCACGCCGCCGAGCACGAGTTCATCGCGGAGCGCTGCGCAGAGCTCGGCATCCCGTGTGCCGTCTCCACCCATGTGGCGGACGGCGGGGCGGGGGCGGAGGAGCTCGCCAGACTGGTGGTGCAGTGCCTCGAGGAGAACCCGCGGACCGAGCTCAGGCGCAACTACGAGCTGGAGGAGAGCCTCGAGGACAAGATCCGGGGGGTGGCGCGCGGCGTCTACGGCGCGAGCGACGTGGACATCGCCCCGGCGGCCGCCAAGGAACTGAAGCGCTTCACCGATCTCGGCTACGGGAAACTGCCCGTGGTGGTGGCCAAGACCCACCTGTCCATCACGCACGAGAAGGGGCTGGACCCCTCGGGCGAGTGGCGCCTGCCCATCCGCGAGGCCCGCCTCGCCGCCGGCGCCGGCTACGTGTACGTGCTGGCGGGTGCGATGTCCACCATGCCGGGCCTGCCGAGCCATCCCAACGCGGAGAACATCGACCTCGAGGGTGAGGAGATCGTGGGGCTCTTCTAGCTCGCGAAGGCCTTGGCGAGCGCGATCATGCGCGTGAGGAACTCCTCGCTCGCGGGGGCGAACCCGCCGGCCCAGGCCGCGTTGCGCACGAGCCGCACGAAGGTCCACGCCCGCACGCGCTCCGGATCGAGGCCGGCCACCTCCGCCACGATGTCCGCGCGCATGCGGACGTGGGTGCGCAGGTTGTACGCGCGGGCGAGCTCGTCCGGGCGGTTCCACACGATGGGCGCCACGGCGAACGCCCACTCGGCCGCCACGGGCTTCGGGTCGATCGCGAGCCAGTCCCCCCGGGAGGGGTCGAGCGGGGCGAGCACGTTGCCGTCGTGGAGGTCCTGGTGGACCAGGCGGGCCGGGGGAGGATCCGCCAGGAGGTCGGCCTCCAGCCGCATCGCCTGCTGCACGAGGCGCTGGGGGACGAGCGGGGAGGCGTCCGGCGGCTCCCAGGCCCCCAGCACATCGGCCACGGTGTCGATCTGGGGCGGGGCCGGGCGGTCGAGGGCAGAGAAGAGGGAGCCGATCACCTCGCAGGCCTCGAGGATCGAGACCGCGGTGAGCGGCCGCGCCGCGTCCAGCCGCTCGAGCAGGAGCACCTGGTCCGGTGGGTCCGCAGCCAGCATCCGCACCGCGCCCCCTC
>JAUNRP010000154.1:2666-5168 GCA_030544165.1 bacterium | reverse complement strand
CGCGGCGTGGTGGCGGACGAGCAGATGGCCGCGCTCAACATGGCGATCCTGCTCAACGGGATGGAGCGCGCCGAGATCGCGCGGTGGACGAACGCGATGATCAACTCCGGCGAGCGGATGGACTTCTCCTCGCTCGGCGTGCCCACGGCGGACAAGCACTCCACGGGCGGCGTGGGGGACAAGATCACGCTCCCGCTGGCGCCGCTGGTGGCCTCGTTCGGCGTGGCGGTGCCGCAGCTCTCCGGGCGCGGGCTCGGGCACACGGGCGGGACGCTGGACAAGATGGAGTCGATCCCGGGGTGGCGGGCCGCGCTCTCGAACGAGGAGATGATGGAGCAGCTCCGCACGGTGGGCGCGGTGGTGTGCCAGGCGGGCTCCGGGCTGGCGCCTGCGGACCGCAAGCTGTACGCGCTGCGGGACATCACGGGGACCGTGGAGGCGATCCCGCTGATCGCGAGCTCGATCATGTCCAAGAAGATCGCGGAGGGCACCGATTCGCTGGTGCTGGATGTCAAGGTGGGCTCCGGCGCGTTCATGAAGACGCTCGAGGACGCCCGTGAGCTGGCGCGGACCATGGTGGACCTCGGCACGGATGCCGGTGTCCGGACGGTGGCACTGGTGACGGACATGTCCACGCCGCTGGGCCTGACGGCCGGGAACGCCCTGGAGGTGCGCGAGTCCGTGGAGGTGCTCGAGGGCGGTGGGCCCGCGGACGTGGTGGAGCTGACCGTGCGGCTGGCGGAGGAGATGCTGGCGGCGGCGGGGGTGGTGGACGTGGACGTGGCGGCGGCGCTGGGGGATGGCCGCGCGATGGACACGTGGAAGGCGATGATCCGGGCGCAGGATGGCGATCCGGACGCGGAGCTGCCGGTGGCGCCGGAGACCGAGGTGGTGCGCGTTCCTGCCGATGGGTACGTGGCGCGCCTGGATGCGTTGGCGGTGGGCGTGGCGGCGTGGCGGCTCGGCGCCGGACGCGCGCGCAAGGAGGACGAGGTCCAGGCGGTGGCGGGCGTGGAACTGCACGCCAAGCCGGGGGACCGGGTGCGCGCGGGCGATCCGCTCATGACCCTGCACACGGCCACGCCGGAGAGGTTTGCACGCGCCCTGGAGGCGCTGGAGGGCGGCTGGGAGATCTCGGATTCCGAGCCTTCCGTGGGGGGCATCGTGCTGGACCGGATCGACTAGTCCCGACCTGCGGTAATGCCGCGGTGAGGCGAGAATGGCGGAGAAGGAGGATTCCATGACTGAGAGCGCACCTGAAGGCCTTGAGTTCGAGTCCGAGGAGGTCGAGCGCGAGTTCGAGCCCGCGGAGGAGCCCCAGACCGAGGAGTACCGGGCCGAGGGCCCGGACGTGGTCCCGTTCGAGACCGACCCCGTGGACCACGCCGAGCAGCGCGCCGAGGTGGAGTTCGACGAGGAGCCCCGCGCCTGATGCCGTTGGTACCACGCTCCCTCGGTGACATCGCCGCGCGATTCGCGCGCCCGGTGCGGACCACGCCTGTGGGGAGATCGGGGGGCTCGGCGGGTGTGGCGAGCGGGGGCGGACCTGACACGCCCCTCGAACAGTTGCGCGTGGCCCGCGTGGAGTGGGGCGGCGCGCTCGCCGTCCAGGCGGACGAGACCTCGTGCGGCGCCGCCTGCCTCGTGATGCTGGCGGCCACCGGAGATCCCGTCCTGGCCGGGTGGCTGGACTCGGGGGAGCTGCCTGCGGGTGTGGGTCTGGGAGACCTGCCCCCGGAGATCCCGGCCCTGGCGCTCGGCGCCGAGCTGGACGCTGGGGGGCGCTTTGCCGCCGCCCAGCAGGTGGTGAGGGGGCTGACGCGATCCCGTGGCCTGGGGCCCCTCCCGTGGCCGCGCTCGCTCGGGACCGCGCCGTGGGCGGCGGCGCGTGTGGCCCGCTTCCCGGGCGTGCGGTACGTGAGTAGGCCCGTGGATGACCGGGGCGCCGCGGGCCAGGAGATGCTCTCCCTCGTTCTGAACGCGCTGCGGCAGGGCCTCCCGGTCCTGCTCTACACCGGCGGGGACCGCGGCACCGGGCTGGCAACGGCCATGCCGCGGCACGTGGTGCTCGCCGTGCCGGGGGAGGGGCGCGTGACCACGGAAGGGGTTCCCGTGGTGTCGATCTACGAGCCGCACTCGGGCAACGTGTTCGAGGTTCCGGCCGATTCCTTGGTGGATCGCACCGAGCGATCGCGTGCACTCGGCGGCTGGACCCACGTCCAGTGGGTGGTACTGCCGCAACCCCTCTCGTCCTAGTTGTCCCCGTTCATCCCCCGAGTCCCGAGGAGAAACATGAAGCGCGCCGAACTCGCCGCAATGATCGACCACACCCTGCTCAAGCCGGAGTCCACCGCGGAGGATGTGGCGGCCCTCGTGGAGCAGGCCCGCGATCTCGGGGTCAAGGCGGTGTGCGTCTCACCGATCCGCCTTCCGCTCACGCAGACGGGCGAGGTGCTGGTGGCCACGGTGTGCGGCTTCCCCTCGGGCGCGGTCAAGAGCGAG
>JAUNRP010000154.1:0-2566 GCA_030544165.1 bacterium | reverse complement strand
GGCGCCACGCGCCTGGGCCTCTCCGCCTCGGCGGCGATCCTGGAGGAACTGGACGCCTGACATGCCTCAGGTGCCGAGGCGGGCCTGGAGATCGTCCCGCACGGCGGTGACGCGTGCACGTGCCTGCTCGCGGGCACTCGCCAGCTCGTGATCGGAGGCGCCCTCCCTCATCGGAATGTAGGACTCGAGGTAGCACTTGAGCTTCGGCTCGGTGCCGGAGGGCCGCACCACCACCCGGTCGCCCGCCTCCGTGAGGTAGTACAGGCCCTCGGTGGGCGGGAGTCCGCCCCACGCGCCCTCCGCGAGGTCCACGGCCGTGGTCACGGGCGAGCCCGCGAGTTCGGTGGGCGGTGTGGCCCGCAGCGTGGCCATGCCCGCGGCGATCACGGAGAGGTCCTCCACCCGGATGGTGAGGGGGAGCGTGGCGTGCACGCCGTGGTTCCGCTCGAGTTCGTCCAACTGGTCCGCGAGCGTGCGCTCCTGGTTCCAGAGTTGGGCGGCCAGGAGGGCGAGCCGGATTGCCGCTGAGATTCCGTCCTTGTCCCGCACGTTGCGCGGGTCCACGCAATACCCGAGGGCCTCCTCGTAGCCGAAGATGAGGTCCGGGACCCGGGAGATCCACTTGAAGCCGGTCAGCGTGTACTCGTGCTCCAGCCCGTGCCCGGAGGCGATGCGCTCCAGCATGCGGGAGGAGACGATCGAGCAGGCGAGCTTCCCCCGGCTGTCCGCCGCCGCCGCGTAGGCCGCCGCCTGGTAGCCGAGCAGCCACCCCACCTCATCGCCCGTGAGCTGGCGCCAGCCGCCCTCGAACGGCACCGCCACCGCGCAGCGGTCGGCGTCCGGATCGTTGGCGATGATGATCTTCGCGTTCACGTCCTCCGCCAGCGCCACGGCCAGATCCAGCGCACCCTTCTCCTCAGGGTTGGGGAAGGAGACGGTAGGGAAGTCCGGATCAGGTGAGGCCTGTTCGGGAACCGAGTGCACGTCGTCGAAACCTGCGCGCGTGAAGGCCTCCAGCATGGTGGCGCCACCCACGCCGTGCATGGCGGTGTGGACGATGCGGATCTGGGCGGCGCGGCCCTTCGGGACGAGCGAGACCACGCGGTCGAGGTAGGCCTGGCGGACCTCGTCCCCGAGCTGGCCCCACCCGGAATCGGCGAGGGGGATCTCGCGGGCGGGGGGCTGGGCGGCGATGTGGCGGGCGATGTCCGCGTCTGCGGGGGAGACGATCTGCACGCCCCGCCCGGAGTCCTCCGCGGCGCGGCCGCCCAGGTAGACCTTGTACCCGTTGTCCTCCTTGGGATTGTGGGAGGCGGTGACCATCACGCCGGCGTCCGCGTCCAGGTGGAGCACCGCGAAGGCGAGGACCGGGGTGGGCTGCTGCGGGGGCAGGAGCTGGGCGCGGCCGCCGGCGGCCGTGACCACGGCGGCGGTGTCCCGGGCGAACTGCTCCGAGCCGTAGCGGGCATCGCAGCCGATCACCACGTGGAAGTCCTCGCCCACGGTCTCCCGCAGGTACGCGGCCAGGCCCGCCGCGGCGCGGATGACCACCGCGCGGTTCATGCGGTTCGGGCCGCCGCCCAGCGCCCCACGGAGTCCGGCCGTTCCGAACTCCAGCGATCCGGAGAAACGGTCTGCGAGCTCCAGGGCGGCCTCCTCCTCCGTCTCGGCACGCTCGAGCAGGGCCCGGACCTCGGTCTGGGTGAGCTCATCGGGATCGGAATCGATCCAGGCCTGGATCTGTTCGTGGTTGATCATGCGGTCACGATCCTCTCGGTGATTCCGGCGAGCAGGGTGCCGATCCGGCCCGCTGCCTCCTTGCCTGCAGCAATGACCTCCTCGTGGGAGAGCGCCTCCGCGGAGATACCCGCCGCCGGGTTGGTGACCAGGGAGATGCCGAGCACCTCCAGGCCTGCGTGGCGCGCGGCGATGGCCTCCAGCGTGGTGGACATCCCCACGAGGTCCCCGCCCATGATCCCCGCCATGGCGACCTCCGCGGGGGTCTCGTAGTGCGGCCCGCGGAACTGGACGTAGACGCCCTCGGGGAGGGAGGGGTCCACCTCGTGCGCGAGCGCGCGCAGCCGGGAGGAGTACAGGTCCGTGAGGTCCACGAACGTGGCGCCCTCCAGGGGGGAGGCGCCCGTGAGGTTGATGTGGTCTGAGATGAGCACCGCCGTGCCGGGCGCCCACTCGGGGTTCAGGCCGCCGCAGCCGTTGGTGAGGACCATGGTGGAGGCGCCGCAGGCGGCCGCCGTCCGGACCCCGTGGGCCACCGCCCGGATCCCCCGGTCCTCGTAGAAGTGGGTGCGCGCCGAGATCACGAGCGCGTGGGCGCCGGTCTCTCCCACCCGCACCGAGGTGAGCGTGCCCCCGTGGCCGTGGACCGCCGGCTTGTGGAAGCCGGGGATCTCCTGCGCGGGGACCTCCGCCACCACCTCTCCGAGCGCGGCGGTGGTCCCGCCCCAGCCCGAGCCGAGGACGAGCGCCACCTCGTGGCGCTCCACGCCAGTGCGGCGGGCGATCTCGGCGGCGGCCTCGCGGGCCACCTCGAAGGGGTCGGTGCCTG
>JAUNRP010000153.1 GCA_030544165.1 bacterium | reverse complement strand
GGTGCTCCGCGCGAACCCTCCGACATCGTCACCGCCGAGGCCGCGGCGCTGCGCCTGGTGCGAGCGATGGACGAGGTGAGCGGCCCACTCTGCGTGCTCCTGGATGACGCACAGTGGTGTGACCACGACTCACAGATCGCCCTCGCCCTCGCCACCCGGAGACCCGACTTCTCCCACGTCTTCGCGGTGATGACCTCCCAGGTGCAGGCGAACTCCATGGTGGAGCACGCACGACAGCTCGCCCGCCAACCGTTGGCGGGAGCCAACTTGGAGCTCGATCCGTGGTCAGAGGTGGAGGTGATGGAGTTTCTCCGCCGGCACGTCCGTTCGCTCCCGACCCGAGAGTCGCTGGAGCAGATCATGCGGGCGACCGGCGGCCTGCCCATCTACCTTGACTCACTTGTTCGGCGGCTGGAGGGCGTCGCCGATGACGCCCACTCGCTCGAGGCTGCCCTCGAGTACACCGTCCGGACCCATGCGCGGGGCGCATCGCCCGTCGCCCAGGAGGTCTCGGCGGCCCACGATGCGCTGGACCACGCCGAGTGGCTCGGCCTTGTCACTATTGCCCTCGCCGAGCAGATCACGCCCCATGATCTTGAGAGTGCGATGAGCGAACTCGGCGGCGAGATTCACGTGGAGCAACTCCTCGATTCTGGCCTTGTCTCAGAGGGCGGTAGGGGCTTTCACTGCCGGCATGGCGTGATCGCCGCCGCGATCGAGGCGAGAGCTTCTGCCGCCGAGATCCGATCAGTACACGGGGCGCTCGGACGCGTCCTCCCCACGGCTCGGGCGCTGCGCCACCGATTCCTTGGCCGCCAGAACACTCCAGACGCCGAGCTCGGCCAGGATCTGTGGGCGCAGGCGGAGCGCTTCGCCAACGTGCGAGACGTGGTGAGTGCAGGGCGTAGTGCGACGTGGGCGGCGGTAGCGGACCAACGGTGGGCTATTCCGGCAGCCATCCTCTTCCTCCGGCTTCGGCGTTCGGACAGGCTGAGGCTCCTCGCGGAGGCCTTCGACGCCCTCCCCGAGTCGTGGGCCACGGTGGCGTTCCGTGCTCTCGTGGCCAACGAGTCCCTTCCCCGTCAGTTCGATTCCTTGACCGCGAATGACCTTGCGGGCCTCGATGATCCGGAACTCCTCCTCGTGTGCTGGGCAGTCCACCGCACGTGCCTGAAATTCGCGGCCCTGGGCCGCTTCTCCACCCCGCCGCCCGCCCTCGCGCCGGCGATTGCGGAGGCCGCCCGCCGCTCGGAGGATGCGAGCAGCGAGTACCGCCCCGATCTGGTGGAGCTCCGCTACCTCCTGGAGATATGGGAGTGCTTTCGAGGGAGGAGCAATACGAGCGCGCAGAGTGCCCTTGCCCGCCTTGAGGAGCTGGTGGAGCGTGCCCGGGAGGTTCCGGGCGCCGAGATCGCCGCAGACAGTGCGGCCACCGTGCTCGGAAGCCTCGCGCTCGGGGCTGGGAGGTTCACGTTCGCCCGCCACGCTCTTTCGAGCGCGCTCAGCGGAGCCCTCGCGGATCCAGACTTCACCTTCAACGCCGCCACGAAGGCGTACTATCTCGATTTCCTCGCCGGCAGGTGGGACGAGGCGAACCGGGCGATCGAGAGGCTGATGGGCGAGGCACTCGCCATCCGCAATGATGTGGGCAGCCTCCAGCTCGCGGCGTTCTCCTCGATGATCCCCCTCTGCCGCGGTGAACACGAGGCGGCGGCGCCTGCACTCATGCGTGTGCGTGCCATGGCCGGGAACGCCGAGTACTCCTCCGCCCTGGGAGCGGCGGCCCTCGCCCAGGCATGGGGCACGTTCGTCCTGCGGGGCCCCGATGCCGAGGTCGCCCACCTCCTCGAACAGCTCTGGTCCACCCGGCTCGGAGGCGTCTTCGCGGGGATACCCTCCGCGGTTCCACTCATCCGCGCTCTGGCCGCCGAGGGATATCTGTCCCGGGCGGAAGAGATGATCGAGACGGTCGCCACGTACGAGATCGTCCCGTGGCTCGCCGACTACGTGACCGCCCATGGGCGCGCGTACCTGGCCATCGCGCGCGGCGATCTCACCCTCGCCGAAACCTCCCTCGCGCGCGCACGCACCGCCCTCGAGAGTGCCGGTGAGGAGCGGCGGTTCATGCGACTCCTCGAGGTGCTCCTCACCGAGGACGAGGCCCGGCTCGCCCTGCGCCGGCCCACCGGCGCCTCCCCGGAGCTCGCACGGAGGCTGCGCGAGGCGGAGGAGTTCCTCTCCTTCATCAGGGCCAGCGCCTGGGCGGACGCTCTCGCCGAACTCGCCCACTCCATCGCATCCGCCTCACCGGAGTTGGTACGGCTCACCGCCGTACCCGATCAGCCGCCCGAACGCATCCCCGATGTCCTCGCCGACCTCACCACGAGGGAGCGGGACATCGCACTGCGCATCGCGGAGGGGATGAGCAACAAGGAGGTCGCGGACCAGGACGTCCTCTCGGTGAGGACCGTGGAGTTCCACGTCCGCAACATCCTCCGCAAGACGGGGCTCCGCTCCCGCGTGGAACTCCGCCAGGAGATCCGCGAGGCGCGGCGCCGGGCCGTCGGATAGCCGCAGTCCACGTGGCTACTGCGCCAGCGTCACGGTCAGCGAGTCCACCGCGCTGAAGTTCGTGCTGGTGGTGCCGCGTACGTCCGCCAGGTCCAGCATGAGCGTGATCCGCAGGGCGGTCGCCTCCTCCGGCACCGCCCCGATCGAGATCGCCTGGATCGTGGACGCCGGCGTGGTGATCGCGGCTGGTCCCGGCAGCGGCGGAAGGCTCACCGCGTCCTGCGGAAGCGCCTCCCACGTGCCGTCCTGATAGTGCTCGAGGAACGCCCGCAGTCCCACCAGCGAGATCGAGCCGTTCCCCGTGGCCGTCACGCGCACGTTCAGGGGCTTGAGCGCACCCGGAGTCCACTGGTCCATCGAGAGGGTGCTCCAGTAGGACACCTCGGCGCGCACCGTCCCCGCGTCAAGCACATGCACCGCCGTTCCGGAGGCGAGATCGCTCTGGAACGGCGGCAGCTTGGGCGCCTCGGGCTCTGGGCTGGGTTCCGGCGCGGGTTCCGGCTCACTGCGCGGCAGGGTCTGCTCCTCGGCGACGACGACGGCGTCAGTTCCGTCGTCTGCCTCACCCTCGTCCGTGGTCGGGGAGGGGGTGGTGCCAGCGGAAGGGTCCGTCGTCGGGAGGGCGGGGGAGGGGACGGAGGACGGTGAGGGTGCCGACGGGCCTGCCTCAGCGGCGGCTGCCGGCGTCTCCCACGGGGGCTCACTGCACCCGCTGGCGAACAGGGTGAGGGCAATGAGGGACACGGCGAGGCGCTGGCGGGTGCCCCTGCCACTCACAGGGCGGTCCGTGGGCGTGGAGTGCATCGATGGGTCCTCTCGTGGGTCTGGGTGTCATCACCATGGTGGGTGGCCGAGGAGCCGATTTCTAGGTCCCGGCCCAGATCCCAGCGGTGCGGAGGCGAATCCCAGTGGTGAGCACTGGGTACGTGATCGAGGTCACTCACCGGCCCCGTAGTGATCGCCGTTGTGGGCCTTTGGTCCCAGAAAGGAGACTCGGGGGACCAGCCGTGAAAGGAGTGGCGATGACCGTCAAGGATCGCGAAGTGCATGAGGCAGTGGTGGAGTCGGAGGGGATCGGCACCATGGTGCAGGAGGATGCCGAGCTCGTTGTGGCTGACGAGGACGCCCAGGATCTGGTTCTCTACGCCGGCGCGTGGAAGAACGATGACAAGAGGACCCAGCGGATCGGGTGCGTGATCCCGGCGTACAACGAGGAGGACTCGATCCTCGCGGTGCTCGACTCGCTGCTCGCCCAGACGCGGCCGCCGGACGAGGTCCACGTGATCGTGAACAACTGCAAGGATGACACGTTCTGGGAGGCGAGCAAGCGCGCGGGCCAGCACACGGTGAGCTACCGCGAGCAGGAGTTCGAGGTGGCGATCCACGTGCACGATGTGGGCACGCTCCCCGAGCGCAAGGTGGGGGCCCTCAACATCGGCTTCCACCTGGTGGAGCACTGCGACTACTTCCTGGGTGTGGATGGAGACACGGTCCTGGACCGCCGAGCGGTCGAGAATCTACTGGCGGAACTCCACGCCGATTCGCGAATCGGGGGGATCAGCGCGATCTACACGATCGACTACCAGGAGCGGGGCGCCTGGGACAACTACCTGATCTCGGGGCAGCGGCAACAGTTCGCCTCGTTCAACATGTTGAACCTGCTCCGGGGCCGGAACATGTCCGTTCTCGGGGGGCAGTGCTCGCTGTTCTCCATCGAGGCGCTCAAGGCCGTGCGGGACGAGCACCGCCAACTGGGCCCATGGGTGCTGGACTCCGAGGTGGAGGACTCCCTCCTCTCGATCCAGCTCAAGCGCCTGGGCTACCTCACCAAGATCTCCGCCACCGCGCGCGCGAATGTGGGCGGGATGACCACCCTGAAGTCCCTGGACGCCCAGCAGGTGAAGTGGAACTACGGGGCGATCGACCTCATGTGGCCGGGGCAGCGCGGAAACACCACCGGCATGCCCTTCCACCCCAACGTGCGGGTGAGGTGGATCGAGCACGGCTCGATGCTCATGAACATGCTGGTGCGGTTCGGCCTGATCCTCCTGGTGGCGGCCTCGCTCTCGATCAGTGCGTTCAGCTTCAATCCGATCTGGCTCATCCCGCCACTGGTCTCGGTCCTCCTCAACCTCCGGATCGCTCTCTCCATGAAGCAGAGAACAGGGAAGGACATCCTCTTCGCGCTCCTCTTCTTCCCCGCGGAGATCTACATGTGGCTGAAGATCGGGCACTTCCTGCGGGCATGGACAAAGTTCTTCATGAGGACCCAGGTGGACAACTGGGCGGCGCAGGCGGCGGCAGAATCGGGCAAGGGCACCAACGCCTACCTGAAGCCGGTGATCTACGGGCTGGTGACCTTCGCCGCGCTCACGATCATCTGGATCCAGCTCCCGCTTCTGGCCAAGGAGATCGCGCTGTGGTTCGCGTGGCCGGCACTCGCGGTCCTGGCCACCCTGCAGACGCTCGGAATGATCTTCAAGCTGATCCGCCGGCACCGGGGCTACATGGTCTGAGCTACCCGGCGGTCCCGATAGGCTTTGGGGCGTAGGGGCACTCTTCGCTGGACGCTACGAGCTGGTGGATCCGCTGGGGGCGGGCGGGG
>JAUNRP010000152.1 GCA_030544165.1 bacterium | reverse complement strand
GGGTCGAACCGCTCTCGACCATCATTGTATAACAAGCGAATACACTCCAGCTCGAAAACTCCTGACTCAGGGCGAGTGTGCACGGAAATCCCGGACAGCGTCCCGCTTCTCCACAGCCGACGCCACCCCGCACGTTCCTGTCAGTCACCCGGGAGACAATGGACCCGATGAGACCAGACGCCGAAGCCCTGCTCGCGCACCTCGATGAGGACCAGCGCCTCGTGGCCACCAACCTGCGCGGCCCGCTGTGCGTGCTCGCGGGCGCGGGCACGGGCAAGACGCGCGCCATCACCTACCGGATCGCGCACGGAATCCTCCAGGGCGTCTACCGCCCCCAGGAACTGCTCGCCGTCACGTTCACGGCACGCGCCGCGGGGGAGATGCGCTCCCGCCTCCGGGACCTCGGAGCGGTCGGCGTCCAGGCCCGCACCTTCCACTCCGCTGCGCTCCGCCAGCTCTCCTACTTCTGGCCCATGGCCTTCGGCGGCGGCCAGGTGCCGCGCCTCCAGGAGCACAAGGCCCCCCTCGTGGTGGAGGCGGCCGGGCGCCTCGGCCTCCCCGTGGACCGCGCCACCATCCGCGATCTCGCGGGCGAGGTGGAGTGGGCCAAGGTCTCCATGGTCACCCCAGAGGACTACCAGCGCCGCGCTTCCGCGGCCGCCCGCGAGGCCCCCGGCGGGATCGATCTCGCCACCGTCAGCCAACTCATCCGCGCGTACGAGGACGTGAAGACCGACCGCGCCGTCATCGACTTCGAGGACGTTCTCCTCACCCTCGTGGGAATCCTTGCCGAGAGGGATGACATCGCCGGCCAGGTCCGCCGCCAGTACCGCTTCTTCGTGGTGGACGAGTACCAGGACGTCTCACCCCTCCAGCAGCGCCTCCTCGAGTCCTGGCTGGGGGAGCGCAACGAACTGTGCGTGGTGGGGGACGTCTCCCAGACCATCTACTCCTTCACCGGCGCCACCCCCTCCTACCTCTCCGGCTTCGCCTCCACATACCCCGGCGCCCCGGTCATCCGCCTCGTCAAGGACTATCGCTCCACCCCTCAGGTGGTCTCCCTCGCGAACCGCATCCTCACCACTCGCACTGGCCGCATGGCTCCGGGCGCCGTCACGCTCGAGGCCCAGCGCCCGTCCTCCGTCCCCGTCCGCTTCCACGCCTTCGACGACGACGTGGCCGAGGCCGAGTCCATCGCCTCCCGTATCGCTGAGCTCAGGGATCAGGGCACCCCCCTGTCCGAAATGGCCATCCTCTACCGCACCAACTCGCAGTCCGAGGTCCTCGAGGACGTGCTCGCCCGCGCGGGGATCGGCTACCTCGTGCGCGGCGGCGAGCGCTTCTTCTCACGCACCGAGGTCCGTCAGGCGATCGTCGCGCTCCGTGCCGCTTCCAAGGTGGACGACGACGCAGCCTTGCCTGACCGCGCACGTGCGGCTCTGTCTCCCCTCGGCTGGAGCGCGGAGCCTCCCGCCGGGAGGGGCGCCGTGCGCGAGAAGTGGGACTCGCTCACCACGATCGTCCACCTCGCCGATGAGATCTACACACGCCGCGGCGCGAGCCTGACGGACCTCGTGGCCGAACTCGAGGACCGGGCGGAGGCCCAGAACGCCCCCACCCAGGATGGGGTCACGCTCGCCTCCATCCATGCGGCCAAGGGCCTCGAGTGGGATGCGGTCTTCCTGATCGGCCTCTCGGACGGATTGCTCCCCATCTCGATGGCCACCACCCCCGAGCAGGTCCAGGAGGAGCGCCGCCTCCTGTATGTGGGCGTGACGCGGGCGCGGGAGTTCCTCGAACTCTCCTTCGCGCGGGCGCGCACCGCGGGAGGGCGCGGCTCGCGGAAGCACTCGCGCTTCCTCACCGGTATCTGGCCGGAGGAGGAGAGGCCCGCTGCTCGCTCTCAGGGGGGAGTGAAGAAGTCCGCCGCCAGGGACGAGGTGGCGGAGGAGGACAAGGAGCTCTTCGAGCGGCTGCGAACATGGCGGAGCGCCACGGCCGCGGCCATCTCGAAGCCGGCCTACACGGTGCTGCACGACACCACGCTGGCGGCCATCGCCACCGCCAAGCCCAAGGACCTGCGCGGGCTCGCCCTCCTACGTGGGATCGGGGCCACCAAGCTCGAGGCCTACGGCCCCCAGATCCTCGCAATCGTGCGCGGCGACGAGGTGGAGATCACCACCCCCTGAGCGTCCGGAAAATCAATCTCGAATAATTCGGTGGACACCGCTCCGGCCCCACCGCTAGCGTGACCACATCGATCCACACGGACCCGGAAGGAGGTGCCCCGCGATGTTCATGAATTTCTCCCAGCTCGTCACTACGAGCGTGGCCGTACCCGCGCGCACCCCTGCCTTCCGACCGCGCGGCGGCGGGGCCACCCCCCTCCCCAGCACACCCATCCGTTAGATCCCCGGTCACGAGCCGGGACAGACCCGGCCAGGAGACCATCGTGTCGATCGATATCCGATCGCGATTCCGCACCCCGTGCCAAGATTCGGCGAATCCCGATCTCTGGTTCGCAGAGGGCGCCGCTGATCTTGCCCGCGCCCAGGAACTCTGCGGCGCCTGCCCGCTGCGTGCCGCGTGCCTTCAGGGCGCCCTCGAGCGCGCCGAGCCATGGGGCGTGTGGGGCGGACGCATCATCGTCTCGGGCGCCATCGTGGCCGTGAAGCGCGGCCGCGGGCGCCCGCGCAAGCAGGCGGCCTGACTCGGCGCGCAGCGGCCCGTCACCCAGGCGGCCCGCATCACCCCGTGGGTGCCTCGGCAGGCCCGAGGCACCCACAGTCCGGATGAGGCTCCAGCGTGAACTGCCCAATCCCCTCACGGGTGATCCGCCACCCCCACCCCGGCCCGCTGGCCTGCACCAGCACCGCCGCGGCGCCCACGAGCCCGGTGAGTAGCCGGTCCAGTCGCCCCGCGCCGCGCATCCGGAGCTGCGTGGCCACCACCGGCCAACGCGGATCCTCATCGGTCCGCGCCAACTCGAGGCACCCGGGGCAGGCAGTCAGGCCCGGGTGGGTGATGGGACCAACGGTGGCGCCGTCGTCGTCGAGGACGAGGGGGAGGAAGGAGCGGTCCGCACGCATCAGGGGACGGATGCGGAGGGGATCGGAGACGTACCAGTCGGTGAGGATGGCGAGTTCGCCTGCCGGTTCGTGCGGGAGCGCCTCGAGCGCGGTCACGGCGGCGCGGGTGGATTCGCTCTGGTCGAGCGGGACGGGCCGCAGGCGCGGTGGGGAGAACGGCTTCGGGAGTTGGAGCGGGCCGCTGATGACCTGCTGGAGGGAGAGCCACGAGCAGGAGTCGATGCCGCGGTCCTCCGCCTCCGCGCGAGTGATGGCGGCACCGGCGCCGATGTCCAGGAGCAGGTCACACTCGGGATCGCTCAGGCCCGTGAGGCGCAGGCTGCCGGGCGCGGCGCCCACCTGGACCTCGCCACCCTGGCGCCAGAGCACCGGCCGCACCATCCGCATGGGCCTACGGTGCCACGATCCGCCGTAGCGCCGCCGGGGGGTTGTGGATAACTCAGGTGGTGGGGGACTCGTCCCCGCCGCCCTCCTCGCCGCGCAGGAGCGCCTCGAGGGCGTCGTCGAAATCGGTGACCATGGAGCGGCCACTTGTGAGGGACGAGGGATCGTCCAGCTCGGCCGAGGTGGGGAGCATGTCCGGGTGCGCCCAGAACCGATCGCGCTCCGCGGTGCCGAGCTCGCGCGTGAGCGTGGCCCACAGGTTAGAGGCGTCCCGCAGGCGGCGCGGCCGGAGTTCGAGGCCCACCAGGGTGTGGAACGTGCCCTCGGCGGGCCCACCGGAGGCGCGGCGCCGCCGCACCATCTCACCGAGCGCCACCGCGTTGGGGATGAGCCCGCGCGTGGCCTCCGCGGTCACGTGCTCCACCCAGCCCTCGATCACGGCGAGCGTGGTCTCCAGGTTCTCCAGCGTCTGCTTCTGGCTCTCGGACACCGCGGGCGCGAAGATCCCCGAGCCCAGCGCCTCCTTGATCTGCTCCGGGTTGGTGGGATCGATCTCGCGGAAGGCCTCCTCCATGGCGGCCACATCGATGGAGATCTCCCGGGCGTAGCTGGTGACCAGCCCGATCACGTACTCGCGCAGCCACGGGCTCGCCGCGTACAGGCGGGCGTGCGCCACCTCCCGCACGGCCAGGAACTGCGAGACCTCCTCGGAGGGGATCTCCAGGCCGTCCGCGAACTCGTCCACGTTGGCCGGCACGAGCGCCACCCCCACGGATTCCGTGAGCGGAATCCCCAGGTCCGTGAGCCCGAATGCCTCCCGTGCGAGGGAGGCCACCGCCGAACCGAGCTGCATCCCGTAGGTGGCCCCGCCGATCCGCTTGAGCATGTCCACGGCCTGGCCTCCGCCGAGCCCGCCCAGACCCGCAACGCCGCCGAGCGCCTTGAGCTCCTCCGGGAGGTCATCGCCGAACTGCTCGAGCTGGCCCTGCATCTCGCCCATCTGCTGCGTGAGCAGGTCCGAGACCGCCCGCACCACACTCTCCGCCACCGGCTCCGCGAGGAGCTGGAACGTGGGGAGGGCCTCCTTCACCCACTGCGCGCGCGAGAGTCCGCCGCGGCGTTCCGTGGGGCCCACCAGGTCCGTGACCGCGTCCAGCCACAGGTCAGCGGCCTGCAACTGCTGGCGCACCCGGGCGTCCTGCCCCGCGGACGGCTGTGGATCGCCCGCCGAGTGCACCTGCTGGCGCGCCACATCGTGCGCGAGCTCCCAGTTCACCGGGCCGTCCCCCGAGCTCTGGATCATCTGCTGCATCTGCGCGAGCATCTGCTGGAACACCGCCGGATCCGCCGGCAGCCCCGCCGCCTCCCCGAGCGCCGAGGGGTCCATCCCCGCCTCCCGCATCGCCTCGATCGCCCGCCGCGCGCCCTCCTCTCCGAGCATGCTGCGCAGCACGTCCTCCCATGAGTCCTCGCCGGCCATCGGGGCTCCTTTCGTCTCTGCCAACCGTAACGGGTGGCATGTGCGGTTCCATTCCCTCTTCGCCGACGGCGCAGCGCACCTTCCGTCTCCCTCCCACCCCGCTCGCGCTCGCCCCTGGCCCTCGGCCGCCTCCACCATGACAACGACAGTTGCCGACGACACCGGCGCGCAGATCCCCTCCGACACGCATTTTTCACCGGGAACAGTCGTTGTCATGGGAGGGGGAGCAGGTG
>JAUNRP010000151.1:1247-5193 GCA_030544165.1 bacterium | reverse complement strand
CAACGCGGTGGAGTACTTCGTCTCCTACTACGACTACTACCAACCCGAGGCCTACGTCCCCCAGACGGACACCTACATCGAGAAGGACTCCTCCATCAACGACGAGGTGGAGCGGCTGCGCCACTCCGCCACCAACTCACTGCTCACGCGGCGGGACGTGGTGGTGGTGGCGTCCGTGTCCTGCATCTACGGCCTGGGGACCCCCCAGGAGTACGTGGACCGGATGGTGCCGCTCCGCCTCGGCATGGAGGTGCCACGGGACCAGTTGCTCCGGCGGTTCGTGGAGATGCAGTACGTGCGCAACGATCTGGCATTCCAGCGGGGCACCTTCCGGGTGCGCGGGGACACGATCGAGATCATCCCGGTGTACGAGGAACTGGCGGTGCGGATCGAGATGTTCGGGGACGAGATCGATGCGATCTCGGTGCTCCACCCGGTCACGGGCGATGTGATCCGTTCGGTGGACCACGTCTACCTGTTCCCCGCCTCCCACTACGTGGCCGGTGCCGAGCGGATGCAGCGGGCCATGAAGGGGATCGAGGCGGAGCTCGAGGTCCAGCTCGCGGAGTTCGAGCGGCAGGGGAAGTTGCTCGAGGCGCAGCGCCTGCGCATGCGGACCACCTATGACCTGGAGATGATGGCGCAGATCGGCTCCTGCTCGGGGATCGAGAACTACTCCCGCCACATCGACGGGCGTGAGGCGGGTAGCCCGCCGCACACGCTGCTCGACTACTTCCCGGACGACTTCCTGCTCGTGATCGACGAGTCGCACGTGACGGTGCCGCAGATCGGGGCCATGTTCGAGGGGGACATGTCCCGCAAGCGGACGCTGGTGGAGCACGGGTTCCGGCTCCCCTCCGCGATGGACAACCGCCCGCTCAAGTGGGATGAGTTCCTCCAGCGCATCGGCCAGACCGTCTACCTCTCCGCCACTCCCGGCCCCTACGAGCTCGGCCAGTCGGACGGAGTGGTGGAGCAGATCATCCGACCCACGGGCCTCGTGGACCCCAAGGTGGTGGTCAAGCCCACCAAGGGCCAGATCGACGATCTGCTGGAGGAGATCCGCACCCGGGTGGAGAAGGACGAGCGCGTCCTCGTGACCACGCTGACCAAGAAGATGGCCGAGGACCTCACCGACTACCTGCTGGAGCGCGGCATCAAGGTCCAGTACCTCCACTCGGATGTGGACACCCTGCGGCGGGTGGAGCTGCTGCGGGAACTGCGCCTCGGTGTGGCGGACGTGCTGGTGGGCATCAACCTGCTGCGCGAGGGCCTGGACCTGCCGGAGGTTTCGCTGGTGGCCATCCTGGACGCGGACAAGCAGGGCTTCCTGCGCTCCGCCACCTCCCTCATCCAGACGATCGGACGTGCCGCCCGCAACGTCTCCGGCGAGGTGCACATGTACGCGGACGAGGTGACGGCCGCCATGAGACAGGCGATCGACGAGACTGACCGCCGTCGGGAGAAGCAACTGGCACACAACCGGGAGCACGGGATCGATCCCCAGCCACTGCGTAAGCGGATCGCGGACGTCACGGACATGCTGGCCCGCGAGGAGATCGACACGCGCCAGTTGCTCGAGGGTGGGTACCGGAAGGGGAAGGAGGCGGGACTGGCCGAGGTGATCCCGATCCACTCCAAGTTCACGGGCCGCGCGGTGGAGGAACTCGTGACCCTGATCGAGGAGCTCTCGGCGCAGATGCACGGTGCCGCGGAGGAGCTCCAGTTCGAGCTCGCCGCCCGGCTGCGGGACGAGATCTCGGACCTGAAGAAGGAACTCCGCCAGATGCGGGCCTCGCTGTGAGCGGCGCCACGGAGTGAAACTGCGTGGCAACTCGGGGGCTGGGCGGCACGCGGCGGCGATGGAAAGGTAAGATCCCGATCACCGCAACTTCACTCGTGGGTTCCACCGGACGTGACGAGCGGGGCACGGGGCCCAAGTCCCGTGGCGAGGACTAGGCGGAGGAATCCATGCTGGGACACGGGTACTTGTCATCGACGTTTGAGATCATCGCGCTCGCCGTGATGGTGGTCATCATCGTCGCTGACCTGCTGATGGTGATCCGGCGGCCACACGTGCCCTCCTTCAAGGAGTGCGTCGGCTGGGTCTCGATGTACGTCTCACTGGCCGTGATCTTCGGCCTGATCCTCTTCCTGGTGGCCGAACCGTCCCACCAGCAGGACGTGATGGTGGAGTTCTACGCCGGATGGCTCACCGAGTACTCCCTCTCGATCGACAACCTTTTCATCTTCGTCATCATTCTCGCCAACTTCCGGGTTCCCCCGAAGCAGCAGCAGAAGGTGCTGATGATCGGCATCATCATCGCCCTCGTGCTCCGAGCCATCATGATCGTGGTGGGCGCCCAGTTGATCAACGAGTTCGCGTGGGTGTTCTACATCTTCGGTGCGTTCCTCATCTTCACGGCCATCAAGCTCGTCATGCCCGAGAAGGAGGGCGAGTACGAGGAGGGCCGGTTCATCCGCTTCGCCCGCAACCGCCTGAACGTCTCGGACCACTGGGACGAGGGTAGGTGGCGCACGATCGAGAACGGCCGCCGGGTCTGGACCCCCATGATCCTCGTGGTGCTCGCACTGGGCGCCACGGACCTGATGTTCGCGCTCGACTCGATCCCGGCGATCTTCGGGATCACCCAGGACCCGTTCATCGTGTTCGCCACCAACCTCTTCGCCCTGATGGGCCTGCGCCAGCTCTACTTCCTACTCGGTGGGCTCCTGGACCGCCTGGTCTACCTGCCGTACGGACTCTCCTTCATCCTCGGCTTCATCGGCGTGAAGCTGATCCTCCACGCCATGCACGAGAACAACGTGCCGTTCCTCAACAACGGTGAGCCGATCCACTGGGGCCCGGAGATCACCTCGCTCCAGTCGCTCGTGGTCATCGCCATCACCCTCGTCCTCACCACCGTGCTCTCCCTCACCGTGGGCCAGCGCCACGGGAAGGGCGATGGTTCGGACGTCCCCGCGCCGGACTACGTGGAGGGCGTGACCCCCACCGAGGACCCGGAGATCATGGACGCGGTGGAGGAGGACCTCGAGGAGATCGAGCGCCGCCCCGGCACCTAAACCGGAGGCGCGGGCAAATCAGATGCGCCGCCCCGGCACCTAGCCGGGAGTCGCGCGGATCGGATGCACCGCCCCGGCACGCTTCGCCCGCCTGGGAATTCGATCGGGTCCGGAATTGAGCGGTGCGCGAAACCCGGCAATCGAACACGTGTGCGAGGGCCGCTCGCGGTTAGGATGCCACGGTGAGTGATCGGCTGATTGTCCGGGGAGCCCGGGAACACAACCTCAAGAACGTCTCGATCGACCTCCCGCGCGATCAGATGATCGTGTTCACGGGGATCTCCGGATCGGGGAAGTCCTCCCTCGCGTTCGACACGATCTTCGCGGAGGGCCAGCGGCGATACGTGGAGTCGCTCTCCTCGTACGCCCGCCAGTTCCTGGGCCAGATGGACAAGCCCCACGTGGACTTCATCGAGGGGCTCTCGCCTGCAGTCTCGATCGACCAGAAGGCCTCGAACCGCAACCCCCGCTCCACGGTGGGCACCATCACGGAGGTCTACGACTATCTCCGCCTCCTCTACGGCCGGGCCGGCACGCAGACGTGCCCCGAGTGTGGCGCCGAGATCCAGGCTCAGACCCCGCAGCAGATTGTGGACCAACTCCTCGAACTCCCGGAGGGGACCCGTTTCCAGGTGCTGGCACCGGTGGTACGCGGCCGGAAGGGCGAGTACAAGGACCTGTTCGCCGAGCTGCAGGCCTCCGGGTTCGCCCGCGCGCTCGTGGACGGGGAGCCGGTCCAGCTCAGCGATCCGCCCACCCTGGACAAGAAGCTGAAGCACAGCATCGATGTGATCGTGGACCGCCTGGTGGTGAAGGCGAGCATCAAGCAGCGCCTCACGGACTCGGTGGAGACCGCCCTGCG
>JAUNRP010000151.1:0-1147 GCA_030544165.1 bacterium | reverse complement strand
CAGTACTACTTCCGCCTCATCGCGGCACTCGCCGAGGAACTCACGTTCGCCACCGACGTCCCGTGGCGCCAGCTCCCCGAGAGGGCCAAGGATGCCCTCCTGTACGGCCAGGACCACAAGGTGCACGTCTCCTACCGCAACCGGTGGGGCCGGCAGCGCAACTACACCACCGGCTTCGAGGGCGCCATCTCCTACATCAACCGCAAGTACGAGGAGACGGAATCGGACTCCTCGCGGGAGCGGTACCAGAGCTACATGCGGGAGGTGCCGTGCCCGGTGTGCCACGGCGCCCGCCTGAAGGATGAGGTGCTGGCCGTGAAGGTGGGCGGCCTCTCCATCGCCGAGGTCTCGGACCTCTCCGTGACGGAGGCCAAGGCCTTCCTCGATGACCTGATCCTCCCCCCGAGGGAGGCGGCCATCGCCGAGGCGGTGCTCCGGGAGATCCAGCTCCGCCTGGGCTTCCTCCTGGACGTGGGACTCGAGTACCTCACCCTCTCCCGGGCCGCCGGCACGCTCTCCGGCGGGGAGGCCCAGCGGATCCGCCTGGCCACCCAGGTGGGCACCGGCCTCGTGGGCGTCCTCTACGTGCTGGACGAGCCGAGCATCGGCCTCCACCAGCGGGACAACAACCGCCTCATCGAGGCGCTCCTGAGGCTCCGGGACCTCGGCAACACCCTGATCGTGGTGGAGCACGATGAGGACACCATCCGCTCCTCGGACTGGGTGGTGGACATCGGACCCCAGGCGGGCGAGCTCGGCGGGGAGATCGTCTACCAGGGCGATTACGAGGGCCTGCTGAACGCCGAACGCTCCCTCACGGGTGACTACCTCGCGGGACGGCGCTCCATCGCCATCCCGGAGGAGCGCCGTCCGCGGGATCCGGAGCGGGTCCTCACCGTGGTGGGCGCGCGGGAGAACAACCTCAAGGACGTCACCGCCGAGTTCCCGCTCGGACTCTTCACCGCCGTCACCGGCGTCTCGGGATCGGGCAAGTCCAGCCTGGTGAACGGCGTGCTCTTCAACGTGCTCTCCCGCGAGCTCAACCGCTCCCGGGCCGTGGCGGGGCGCCACACCACCGTCCGGGGCCTCGAGCACCTGGACAAGGTGGTGCACGTGGACCAGAGCCCCATCGGCCGCACCCCGCGCT
>JAUNRP010000150.1 GCA_030544165.1 bacterium | reverse complement strand
CCCTCCCGCCAGCAACCAGTTCGAGTGCGGCTGCGGCGAGTCCGAAGCCGGACGCGTGGTCGAGGGCCTGGACCGGCAGCGCCCCGGGCCGCCACACGCCGTCTGATCCGGAACCGCCATACAGGTGGCCGATGCCCACCGCCGCCTGCACCACGGAGTCGAAGCCGCGCGCATCGCGCCACGGCCCGCTCCAACCCCACGCGTTCAGGTGAACCTCCACGGGCGCACGCAACCCGAATCGCTCGAGCGCCCCGGAGCGGTACCCACACACGAGCACATCCGCCTCGGCGGCCAACTCCTGCGCGCGGGCCAGCGTCTCCGGATCGCGCAGGTCCGCGGCAGCAGTGCGCACCCCGAACGTGAAGTCGATGTGCTGGTCGCGAAGCTCGGGCAGGTGCGGCGGATCGATCCGGATCACGTCCGCTCCAAGCGCCGCCAGGAACCGGGTGGCCGCCGGGCCGGCCACCACGCGGGTGAGCGCGAGCACCCGCAGGCCTTCCAACCGCGCCTCCCGGTCGGGCGCCCTCTGTCCCGGGGCCGGCGGCGCCACCGTGATCCACTCACCCTCCTCCGCCGCAGCCCCCTCGGGAGAGTCCAGCCACTCCTCCCGGGTACGCAGCCGGGCGGCGGCGGCCCCCGCCGCCCTCAGGCGGCGCTCGGCCTCCGCCACGGGAAGCGAGGCAAGGGCCGAGGTGACGGCTTCACGGAAGGCGGCGCCGTCGTCGTCGGGAATACCGGATGGGATGCCGAGCGCGCGGGCGGTGGCGAGCGCGTGGTGGGGGTAGTTGGCGTGCGTGCGGATCCAGCCGTCGGCGGCGCGGAAGTAGCCGGAGGCGGGGGCGAACTGGGCGCCGGGCTGACCCTCCACGCGCAGGAGGGCGGGGGAGGCGAAGGAGGCGGCCACGAGTTCGGGGGTGGTGGTGAGGGTGCGCGTACCATCGAGCGCGCTGGCGGCGGCCAGGGTAGCGTGCGGCGGTCACCGGCCGGAAGGAGCCCTACACCGTAAGGGTGGCCCTACGCCGTAAGGGTCCGCCGCCCTGCGCCGTCCTGCGGCCCCCCTACGCCGCCGCGAACAGCACGAGGCTGAGCGCCATCACCGCCATCCCGCCGAGCATCCCGTAGATGGTCTGGTGCTTGTCCGTCTGGTAGCGCCAGGACCCGGGGAGGAGCTCGTCCAGGGCGAGGAAGACCATCATTCCGGCCACCATCCCGTAGAACACCCCGAAGAACTGCGGGGGAACCACGATCCCCACCATGAACGCGGCCACGAGCGCACCCATCGGCTCGGTGAGGCCGGAGAGGGTGGCCCACCAGAAGGCCTTGGTCTTGGAGCCGGTGGCGGCGTAGATGGGCGCCGCCACGGCGATCCCCTCCGGCACGTTGTGGATCGCGATCGCGATGGCGAGCGTGATTCCCACCTGCGGGTCCTGATAGGTGGTGAAGAACGTGGCCATCCCCTCGGGGAAGTTGTGGAGCCCGAGGACCACGGCCGTCAGCAGACCGGAGCGCATCACGTGGCGCGTGACGCGGGCGTCCTCGAGGGTGATGTCAACCTCAGCGCCCGCCATCTCGTTGGGGTTGAGCGGTTCGGGGAGGAAACGGTCGATCGCGAGCACGATCCCGATCCCAACGAAGAAGGAGACCCACACCACCGTCAGCGCCGTGCGGGCCGTCGCGCCCGTGGCGCCCATGTGCTCGATCCCCAGCGGGATGATCTGCACCAGCGAGATCAGCACCATCGCCCCGGCGGCGAACGCGAGCGCCACCGCCAGCATCGATCGCGTGGGGTGGGGGCCGCGCAGGGCCAGCGCCCCGCCCACCGCGGTGGCCAGGCCCGCCAGGAGCGCCACGACGAGGCCGAGGATCATGCGAGAACCCTCGCTCCGCCGTCGAACATCACGCGTTTCAGGGTAGTGGGTGGAGCGGCGGCGCCGTGGGACCCGGCCATCCGAAGGGCCGCGCTACCGGCCCGCCACCAGCTCGAGCTCCAGGAACCCGGCGAGCGAACGCAACTCCCCCTCCACCGCCTCCCGGACCGCCGGCGCCCATGGCTCGTCCTCGTGAATCTGACGCACCATCAGCGTCTGGGTACGGAAGTCTGACTGGACATCGAGCTTTCCCACGAGCCGGTCTCCGTGCAGCACCGGCAGGGCGTAGTAGCCCCACAGGCGCTGGTCGGCGGGCTTGTACATCTCGAGCGCGTAGTCGAACGCGAAGAGCTCGTCCATCCGCTTGCGGTCCACGATCAGCCGGTCCAGGGGCGAGAGGAGGGCCGTCCGCCCATCAAACTCCGCGTCCAGCAACTCCCGGTCCACCCGCCACGTGCCCCGCAGCCCCTCCACGCGGGCGGGCTCGCCCACATCCCCCACGTCGTTCGGCTCACCGGGCGTCTTCGCGGCCCGCATCCGGGCGATCCCCAGTGCGCGCAGCAGCCGCTCCGCGCGGGTCCGGAGCGCCTCGGCCAGCGGCACCGGCGGGTCCGCCGGGAAGATCCGCCGCGCCAGGTCCCACATCCGCTCCCGCCCCTCGCGGTGCGAGACCGCCACCTCTCCCATCTCCTCGAGCCGCTCCAGCATCATCTGCACGTTCTTCCCGCTGTTCCACCCCGAGGACCGCCAGTCCACCGCAAAGTCCGCCACGAGCGACTTCCCCCCGAGTGGCCCCTCCACCCGCAACTGCTCCAGGATCGCGGCGCGCGCGTGCCCGTTCGCCTCCACCCACCGCGCACCGGCCTCCTTCCACTCGAGTCCGGGCCGCGGCCACGCGGCCATCTCCGCGGTGTAGAGCGCAACGTCCTCCGCCGGCCGCAGGAACCCGTGCACCTCCACGAGCTCGCGGGACTCGAGCGCCGCATCGATCGCGTCCAGACTCGTCTCCCCACCGAGCCGACTCCACAGCACCAGGTGCGCGGACGGCGCCACGTACGTGGTGAGGTCCACCTGGATCGCGGCCAGCCGCTCCGCCACCTCTCCGATCGATCCCGGCCGCGGCAGGGCGAGCAGCTGCGCCCGGACCGCGATCCGCCGGGCGTCCCGGGCTGAGAGGTGGTGCACCGCGGCTCCCTTCGTTCGTGCGGCGAGACTATCGGCGCACGCCTGCCCTCCGCCACGGGGGCAGCGCCGCCTCCCCGGGCGACCCGGCGCCACCACGTAGGATTTCCCCATGTCCCGCCGCCTGGCCGCCAGCGCCCTCCTCGCCGCGCTCGTCCTGGCCGGCTGCTCGCCCTCCATTCCCGACGGCGGTGACTCACCTTCCAGCGAGCCCGTCACCGAGTCCCCCACGACGGCGGCGCCCACCACCCCCGCCCCCTCACCCGAGCCGGTGGAACCCAATCCTGTGGAGGACGTCGGGTCCGTCACCGCATCGTTCGGCGGGGAGGAACTGGACATGACCGGCGCCGTGGTGGCGTGCGAGATCGAGTTGCCCCGCGTGGCGATCGTGATCACCCAGGCATCCGCGCCCGGCCAGTTCTGGACCACCCTGTGGTCCACGGACCTCGGCGTGGACGTGATCGATCTCGGGATCGGCTACGGCGGCGGCGAGGGACAACGCGTGTGGCGCAAGGACCAGGCGCAGACGGAGATGGACGCCGAACTGGTGGATGGCGCGTACGTGATCGAGGGGGAGACGTCCACCGAGTGGGCGGACGAATCGGGAACCACACTCGATGTCTGGCCCGTGGCCATGACCATCACCTGCCCGGCGGAGTAAGCCCTCCGGGGACGCTACCCCTCCAGGTGGCCGATCGCGTGTTCGGCGAGGATTGCCTCTGCACGGCGTGAGCCGTCATGGAAGGAGGAGAAGTCCTCCGTGGCATCGATCCCGCACATCGCCTCGATCCGCCCAGCCCCTCCGGGGTGGGCGGTGTTGTAGCCGGAGAGGTCGTAGACAATTCCCTCCACCACGGTCCAACAGTCCCCGGGGGCGGCATGGGCCGCCACCTCCTCCATGCTGAAGGTCTCCTCCGGTACCTCTGCCGAGCCGGAGCAGGCGCCCAGGGCGAGTGCCCCGGCCAGGGCCAGTGCTGCGAATGTGCGCTTCATGCTCTCTCCTCTCACCTCGAGGGTAGCTGCTCGGGCCCGCCGGGATCCGGGACCCGGTTGGACGAGGGTAACCGCTCGGGCCCGCCGGGATCCGGGACCCGGCTGGACGCGCGGGACCCGCCACGTAGACTCGTTCCCGGCGCTCCCGCGCCCCACCCCGCCTCCACCCGGATCCGGGGCATTCGTGCTGTCGAAGGACTCGTGTGAACCTCACCGGCCTCCTGCCCCTGCTCGCCGCCGATCCCGGCTTCACCGCCGCCACAGAGCGGGTGGGGGAGCGCGGCATGCTCACCGTCACCGCCTCTGCGGGGGTGCGCCCGGCCCTGGTGGCGGCCGCGAGCGAGAGGCGACCGATCGTCGTCGTGACCGCATCAGGACGGGACGCGGAACAGGCGGCCGGAGCGATTCGGTCCTACCTGCCCGCGTACCCGCATGCCGTGGCGGTGTTCCCGGCGTGGGAGACGCTGCCGCACGAGCGGCTGAGTCCGCGCCCGGACACGGTGGCCACGCGGCTCGCGGTGCTGCGGCGGCTCGCGCACCCGGACGCCTCGGATCCGCGAACGGCGGCGCCCCGGGTGATCGTGATCCCGGTGCGGGCCCTGCTGCAGCCGTTCGCCCGAGGGCTCGGGGACCTGGAGCCCGTGGCGGTGCGCGTGGGGGACACGGTGGACATGGAGGAGCTCGCGGCCTCGCTGGTGGCGGCGGCGTACACGCGGGTGGACATGGTGGAGCGGCGCGGTGAGTTCGCGGTGCGCGGCGGGCTGCTGGACGTGTTCCCGCCCACGGATCCGTTCCCGAGCAGGATCGAGTTCTTCGGGGACGAGGTGGAGGAGATCCGCACGTTCTCGGTGGCGGACCAGCGTTCGCTGGAGGCCTCGGACCGGGTGTGGGCGCCGCCGGCGCGCGAGTTGCTGCTGACGGACGAGGTGCGCGAGCGCGCGAGGGCGCTGCAGCCCCAGCTCCCCGGCGCGGCGGACATGCTGGAGCGGGTGTCCCAGGGAATTGCCGTGGAGGGCATGGAGGCCCTCACCCCGGCGTTGATGGACGGGATGGAGTCCGTGCTGGACCTCGTACCGGACGATGCGCTGGTGATGCTCGCGGATCCGGAGCGGATCCGGCGCCGTGCGGAGGACCTGAACGCCACCACGCAGGAGTTCCTGGCGGCGGCGTGGACC
>JAUNRP010000149.1 GCA_030544165.1 bacterium | reverse complement strand
CGCGCCATCCGAGGCGGAGGCCAGCACCACCGTGTGGTCCGAGGCCAGCACCCGGGCCACCCGCAACAGCCCACCCTGCAGGGTGGAGGAGTCCAGGGAGGTCAACAGCACCACCAGGGCGCGCTGGGACAGCGCCTTGGACACCGTGGTGGCCACCAATGTCCAGTTCGTCTCCGCGAGTTCCGGCTCCACCACCGCGAGGTCCTTGGCCACCGCGTTCATCAGCGCCGGACCGGTCTTCCCGGCGGTGCGCGCCCGCACCACGGTGTCCGCCGCCACCACGTCCACCCGGTCCCCGGCGTGGGAGGCCAGCGCCGCGAGCAGCAGCGCGGCCTCGATCTGGGCATCCAGCCGCGTCTCCTCGCCGAGCCGCACCGCAGAGAGCCGCCCCGAGTCCACCACGATGAACACCCGACGATCCCGCTCCGGCCGCCACGTGCGCACCATGACGTCCTGCGCGCGGGCGGAGGCGCGCCAGTCGATCGCGCGCACATCATCACCGATCACGTACTCGCGCAGCGAGTCGAACTCGGTGCCCTGCCCGCGCGTCATCACGGAGGAGCGCCCGTCCATCTCCCGCAGCAGCGCCAACCGGCTCGGCAGGTGCTTGCGCGCGTGGAACGGCGGCAGTACCAGGAGGCTTCCGGGAGATTCGATCGAGGCCTGCCGCCCCGCCAACCCCAATGGCCCCTCCGCGCGAATCGTCACGAGGTCCGCGGGCCGTTGGCCCCGCCGGATCGGCGCCAGCACCGTGTGCACCCGACGCCGCTCGCCGCCCGGCACCGTCACCCGGTGACGGTTGACCCCCGCGCCGGCCGTGGGCGTCCACGCATCGCGCACCACCCCGCGCAGCGTCCGCCCGCCCGTCACGTGCAGGGTCAGGGTGGAACGCGCAGATTCGCCCAGCCGTACCAGCGGGGTCACCGTTCGCGTCACGACGACGTCGCGCGGACGTGCCGCCAGGACAACATCCACCGCGATCAGGAGCGCCACGAGCGCGAGCCAGCCCCACGCCGTCGAGGGGCGGGGCAGCAGGAGGACCGCGGCGAGCCCAACGGCTGCCACGAGCACTGCGCGCCCCGTGATGAACATCAGCGCGGAACGGGCACGGCGCCCAGAACGGTGCCGATCACGGACTCCGCGCCCACGCCCTCCAGCTCGGCCTCGGGGCGGAGCTGGACGCGGTGGCGGAGGGCCGGGACGGCGAGCGCCTTGACGTCATCCGGGGTGACGAACGAGCGGCCCGCGAGCCACGCCCACGCCCGCGCGGCGGCGAGCAGGGCCGTGGCGCCACGCGGGGAGACGCCGAGCGAGAGGGAGGGCGAGGTGCGCGTGGCGCGCACGAGGTCCACCACGTAGCCCACCACCTCCGGGCCCACGCGGACCTGGGCCACCTCCTCGCGGGCGGCCTCGAGGTCCGCGGCGGTGGCCACCGGGCTCACGCCCGCGGCCGCGAGATCCCGGGGGTTGAAGCCCTGGGAGTGGCGGCGGAGGACCTCGATCTCGTCGCCGCGCTCGGGGAGGGGGAGCACGAGCTTGAGGAGGAAGCGGTCGAGCTGCGCCTCCGGCAGCGGGTAGGTGCCCTCGTACTCCACCGGGTTCTGGGTGGCGATCACCATGAACGGCTCAGTGAGCTGGCGCGATGTGCCGTCCGCGGAGACCTGCCGCTCCTCCATGGCCTCGAGGAGGGCGGCCTGGGTCTTGGGGGGCGTGCGGTTGATCTCGTCCGCGAGCAGCAGGTTGGTGAAGACGGGGCCCTTGCGGAAGGAGAACTCGCCGGACTTGGCGTCATAGATGAGCGAGCCCGTGATGTCGCCCGGCATGAGGTCCGGGGTGAACTGCACGCGGTTCATCTCGAGCTCGAGCGAGGCGGCGAGCGTGCGCACGAGGAGCGTCTTGGCCACGCCGGGCACGCCCTCGAGGAGCACGTGGCCGCGGCAGAGCAGGCCGATCACGAGGCCGGTGACGGCCGCGTCCTGGCCGACCACGGCCTTGCCGATCTCCTGGCGCAGCGCCGCGAGCTTCTGGCGGGCCTCGCTGGCCGCGCCCTCGGAGGGCGGTGCCTGGGCGGGGATGGCGGGAACATCGCCGCGGGGGGTGCCGGGGGCGGAGTAGGCCGAGGGGGCGGGGCCGCCCTGGCCGTACGGGCCGGGCTGCTGGGTTCCGGGCTGGGCCGAACCGGGCTGGGCGGGGCCGCCGGGGGTGCCCGAGGTTCCGGGGCCGCCGGGGTTGCTCGGGCCTCCCGCGCCCCCGCTGCCGCCCTGTCCGTACGGGCCCGGGCCACCCGGGCCGAAACGCTGGTCCTCATTCATCGTGTGGATTCCTCCAGTTCCTTCAGTTCTCCCGCGATCCTGACGAGGTCAGCGGACGTGGTGGGGGGTGGGCCGTACAACAGCGTGCCCACATCCTGGGCGCTCCGCCCGCTCGCGGCCGCGATGGCGGTCACGAGTTCGGTGGGCGCGGTGGCGCGCGTGAGGCCCAGGCGGCGGGCCAGCCGGCGCGCGGTTCCGGCGCGGAGTCCGGCCGCCGCGTGGCCGGTGGACCCTGCCCGGTGGTACAGCCGCCCTCGCCCGTGCACCGCCTCCCCGGGCTTCACGACGACGGGGAGCGGCTCGGTCACGACCGGCCCCATCCGCTTGCCTCGCCACAGTGCGAGGAGGAGGACGATGCCGGCCAGGAGCGGGACGAGTGGACCGAAGATGGGGGGAAGGGTGCGCAGCGGCTCCCACCCCTGCTCCACTGCGCCCGCCCCGTAGGCGGCGGGCTGGTACCACACGAGGGTGGGGTGGTGGCCGAGGGCCCGCAGGGTGAGGGCGGCGTTGCCGTCCTCATCGAGGTTCCTGTTCACGAACAGGGCGGGGTCCGCGACCATGCGCACCGTGCGTCCCTCGTGCTCCCACACCGAGTATCCGAACGTGCCGTCCTCCGTGGGGAAGCAGAACGTCACCCCGCCGCCGTCCGGCCCGGGGGTGAGCCCGCCCACGATGGGGGAGATGCGGCTGGCGGCGGCGGCGTCCGGGTCCTCGCACTGCGCCGTGAGGGGAGAGGTACTCCCGCGGGGGGAGGTGGCGGAGAACTCCTCGATCCAGCCGCCGGTGAAGAACGGGGAGCCGGTGACCACCAGGTCCGATGGGGCGGAGGCGAGGGCGTCCCACTCCTCCTCGGTGAGGAGGGAGGGATCGGGCACGAACAGCGTGGTGCCCTCGGTGGCCGCCACCTCGAGGTCCGGGAGGAGGACCGCGGGCACCACACGGACACCCTGGTCCTTCAGGATCTCGGCCAGTGCCATGGCGCCCCGTTCGCCGGGGTTGCGGTGGTGGAAGGCCTGCGTGCTGTACCCGCTGGTGGCATTCACCACTCCGAGCGCGGTCACGAGCACGGCAGCCACCGCCACCCATCCCCACCGGCGCAGCACGCGGCGGATGCGGGTGGGGGCCGAATCGGTGGGGCGCGAGGTGTCCACGGCCTCCGGCAGTGCCTGGATCATGCGCCCACCACCGCGCTGCGCGCCGGGGTGGTGCGGGCCACCGTGGAGCCGAACTCCAGGAGGTGGCGGGCCTCATCCCCGGTGGGGGTGGCCGTTCCGTAGCAGACCGCATCGAACGTGGCCGATGCCCAGTTCCAGGTGTGCTCGAACCGGGGGAAGGGGATGGAGGCGAGGGCGGCGGCCTCGCGGGCGGTGAGGCCGGGGCGGTCCTCGATCAGTACGCGCTCATCGAGCGAGCGGATGATGGCGCGGTAGGAATCGAGGAAGGCGGCCGAGTAGTCCCCACGCTGGAGGGCGGACCGCGCATCCCGGCTGAGTTCCTCGGAGGTGCGCGCGTCGTCGAAGAGGGAGTGGGAACGGGAGGCGGTGACGTTGCGGACCCGGCGCACCCGGCTTGCGAACACGATCACGAGGGTCACCACGGCGATCAGGGCGATCGCGATGACCACCGCGAGGACCGGGTTGGAGGCGCCGAACTGGCCGGAGAGGAGCTCCTGGAAGAGGTTCCCGATCCACCGGCCGATCCGCGTGAAGATCGTGTCCGTGGGGTTGTAGGCGGCCTTGGCGAGTTCCTCCTCGGCCCACTGGCGGGCCTCGGGCGCCGTGGGGTCTACGGGGATCTCAGAGGGAGGTACCCGCAGCCCGGATGAGCGCCACATCGAGGCCCTCCTTCCTCATCCGCAGGTCCACGTACAGCAGGGCCGTGACCGCTGCGAGGAAGGGGGTGATGAGGGCGGTGAGGAGGCCCTGGAGGAACATGGGCAGGCCCACCTGGAGCCAGCCGAGCGAGCTCGGGAGCTGCATGAGCATGCCGGAGAGGAAGCCGATCGGCACCGCCGCGGCGGCCACGATCACGCCGGAGATGAGGGTGGCGAGCAGGAGGACGCCAAGGTTGCGGAACGCGAATCCCTTGGTCAGCGCCCACGAGCGGCTGATCGCCGTGCCGATCCCGGACTTCTCCATCATGAGCACCGGGGAGGCGATCGAGAGGCGGGTGTAGAAGTAGAGCACCACCACCACCGCGCCGAGGAAGATCAGGAACGCGGCGAAGATGGCCAGGACCGCCGCGGAGGAACTGCCGATCCCGGAGAGTGGGGCCAGCAGGAGGCCGGCGGCGAGCATGGCGGCGATGATGACCGCGCCGTTGATGAGGCCGATCACGATCGTGAGGCCGATGAGTCGGAGGATGCGGCCGCGCGCCTCGCGCCAGACCGTGGAGATGGAGACCTTGCGGCCGAGCACGGACTGGGACACCGAGGTGATGAGGAGGCCGTTGAGGACCAGGGTGGCAAGGCCCGTGATGGCGAGCATCACGATCATCGAGACGGTCAGGGAGCCGAGTCCCGCGAACACCGCGGCCTGATCGGTGGGATCGATGGATGCGAGGTTCCCGAGCAGCCACGTGACGAGGACCGCCTGGAAGGCGCCGGTCACGAGCGCCACGATCAGGGAGAGCCCGAACATCACCTGCGGGTTGTGCTGGATGGCGCGGAAGCCGCCGTCGAAGAACTCGCCGAACCCGAGCGGGCGCAGGGCGATGATCCCCACCTTGTACTCGAAGGAGCCCTCGCCGTAGCCGGAGCCGGTGCCGTAGCCGGACCCGTAGCCCGTGCCGCCGCCGCTCTGTTCGAGTTGCTCGCTGTAGCTGGGGGCCTCGAACCCGCTGGGTTCGGGGGGAAGGGGTTGGCCGGGGAGGGGCTGGCCGTAGCCGCCGTAGGGCTGGGAACCGGTGGGGGGTTTGCCGTAGCCGCCGTAGGGCTGGGAACCGGTGGGGGTGTGGCCG
>JAUNRP010000148.1 GCA_030544165.1 bacterium | reverse complement strand
GCCCGATCGCGAACCCGGACGCCCTGTTCGCCGCGGAGGAGGTGACCGCGCCCGCGGCAGCCGAGGACTCGGACCCGCGCACCGAGGAGTTCCTCCATGAGGGCGGCACGCTGGACTTCGTGGACTTCCTGGCCCCGGACAACCCCGTCACGGACACGTGGCACCTCACCGGCAGCGGCACCTACACGGAGACCGTGCAGCAGCTCGATTCCAAGGGACACCTGCGCCCCCGCGAGGTGGAGCGCACCTGCTCGGTGGACGTGGCCCTGCGGTGGGGAACGGGGTACGACTACGTGGGCAAGAGCTTCGTGAACATCATCGCCACACCCAAGGGTGGAACCCACGTGACGGGATTCGAGCAGGCGCTGCTGAAGGTGGTGCGCAAGCAGATCGAGGGCGCCGCGCGGAGGTTCAAGCTCACCGCCCGGGATGCCAAGATCGAGAAGGACGATGTCCAGGCGGGACTCACCGCCGTCGTCACGGTCTCTGTCCCCGAGCCCCAGTTCGAGGGGCAGACCAAGGAGGTCCTCGGAACAGGTCCGGTGCGTGCCGTGGTGGCGCGGGTGGTGGAGTCCGAACTGGAGGCGATCCTCGGCTCCACCAAGAAGGCGCTGCGGGACCAGTCCACGCTGGTGCTCGAGAAGATCGTGGGGGAGATGCGCTCGCGCGTCTCTGCTCGGATGCACAAGGAGATCACGCGGCGGAAGAACGCGCTCGAGACCTCTTCGCTCCCCGCCAAGCTCTCCGACTGCCGCACGGATGACGTGGGACGCTCCGAACTCTTCATCGTGGAGGGCCAGTCTGCGCTCGGCACCGCCAAGGACGCCCGCAATTCCGAGTTCCAGGCGCTGCTCCCCATCCGGGGCAAGATCCTGAATGTCCAGAAGACCTCACCGGCGGACATGCTGCGCAACCAGGAGTGCGCCTCGATCATCCAGGTGATCGGCGCGGGCTCCGGCCGCACCTTTGAGATCGAGCAGGCGCGCTACGGCAAGGTGATCCTCATGACGGACGCCGATGTGGACGGGGCACACATCCGTACCCTCCTGCTCACCTTCTTCTTCAAGTACATGCGCCCGCTCGTGGAGGAGGGCCGCGTGTTCGCCGCGGTCCCACCGCTGCACCGTGTGGAGGTCTCGGGCGCCGGCCGCCGTCCCGGTGAGGTGATCTACACCTACTCCGAGGCGGAGCTCCACCAGGTGCTCGCGCGCCTGGAGAAGCAGGGACGCACCTACAAGAACCCGATCCAGCGGTACAAGGGCCTCGGAGAGATGGACGCCCACCAGTTGGCGGAGACCACCATGGATCCGGCCCACCGCACGCTGCGCCGGATCACGGTGGCGGACGAGGCCGCGCTCCAGCGGATCGAGAACGTGTTCGACCTGCTCATGGGTAGCGAGGTGGCGCCGCGCAAGGACTTCATCGTGGCGGGCGCCTCCCGGGTGGATCGCGAGGCCATCGACGCGTGAGACCAGCCGGACCCTCCCACGCGGGCACCGTAGGATCATGACCGTGCACGCGATCCCCCTCGGCACCCATGCGGGTGTACCCGTCCCCGGACGGCACCTCGGCCTCACCTGGTCGAAGGGCTCGGAGGTGACCCTCGAGGAATTCGATGTGCTCGCCCAGCGTGCGGACCGCGCCGATACCGGGCGGATGCCGCGCTCCGTCCACGCGCTACGGATGGCGTTCCTCCCCCCGGCCCCGGGCGAGGAGCCTGAGGGCGGGCCCACGCTCCACGTCACCCTCGCGGGGCGGTCCTCGGACGGAACCCTCATTGCCATGGGAACCGTAAGGATCGCCGAGGAGGGCGGGCGGCGCACGGCCGCAGTCCGCGCCCTGGTGGACCCCTCGTGGCGGGGGCGTGGGATCGGCCGGGCACTGCTGGCCTGGCAGGACGGGGTGGCCCTCCACGATCTCGAGTCCCACGGTGGCCTGCCGAGCTCCGTGGGCGTCCCCATCGCCGCCTCGATGGTGGACCGGCGCCGGCTCTACACGGCGGCCGGGTTCTCCGCCTCCCTCCGGCTCGAGGTGGTCAGGAAGGCGCTGCAGGACCGCGAGGGTGCCGCAGGGAACGCGCCAGCGCTGCCCGAGGGCTGGATCGCCCGGGCGCCGGAGTCGGCGGACCATGCCGCCATCGCCGCGCTCCTCGGCGCCATCCCGGATCCCCACCGGTTCCTCATGCGCGCCCTCACGCTCGCGGAGGTGGCGCGCGTGGCCGATCCCGCCCTCTCCCTGGTGTTCGAGGCGGAGGGAACGATCCGCGGAGCGATCCTGGCCGCCCCCGCCTGCACGCATGACGGGGAGGATATCGCCGTGGTGACCGGTCACGCGGTGGCCGGGGGAGACGCGTCCGCCGCCCAGGGGATGTTGGCCGCGATCGAGTCGACGCTCGGGTCGGCTGGGAGCACCGCCCTCACCCTCTCGCTCACTCCCGTCCTCGCCCGCCAGTGGGCAGCTCCGCTCGCGGCCCGTGGGTTCCGCGGGATCGCCTCCGACCCCCTCTACACGATCGAGCTGCCATGAGGCGCTCCCCGGAGTTCCCCGAGTCCGTTCCCACGCCGCCCTCGCCGGCGGAGCCGAGGCTCGCCTCGCTCGCCGTGCGCGCCGAGCCGCCCGCGCAGGTCCGCATCCCCTCCACCGGGGTGCCGTGGCGCCGCCTGGGTGCGGATGACGTCCAGCTCATGCTGGACCTGGTGCACCTGTGCGAGGACGTGGACCAGACGCCCTACCGCACCACCCTGGCGGAGATCGAGGACCTGTTCGATCCCGCCAAGCCGCACGCGGGCTACGCCGGTCTCGCGGAGGACGGCTCGCTCGTGGCCTTCGGGTTCGTGCGGGTGGCCACGGGTCCGGGCGGGAGGATCCAGGCCATCTGCTCCGGGTCCGTGCACCCCGAGTGGCGGGACCGCAACATCGGCTCCCAGATCGTGAACTGGCAGCTCGACATCTCGCGCCACCTCCTCGCCGACTCCGGGCTGGAAGGGCCCGCCCAGATCCTCCACGTGGCGGACGAGACCCTGGCGGGGATGCAGGACATCCTCACCCGCAACGGGTTCGAGGAGCAGCGCGCGTTCACCCAGATGCGCCGGGACCTCTCCCTCCCGCTCCCGGAGGTGGAGCTCTCCCAGCACCTCAGCATCGAGCCGTGGTCCTCCCTGTGGTCGGACCAGGTGCGCCGCGCCTACAACCAGGCCCTCGCGGATGCCGAGCTCGGCACCAGCCTGGACCCGGAGGAGTGGGAGAAGGAGTTCGCCTCACTCGTGCCCGAGTGGTCGTTCGTGGCGGTGGACCGCGCCTCGGACCGCGCCCGCGTGGCCGGCTACATCGTGGGCGCCCGCTACGAGGACGACTGGCCCATGCTCGGGTGGCGCGAGGGCTACATCGACTCCTTCGGAGTGATGGCCGACTGGCGCCAGCGCGGGATCGGACGCGCCCTCCTCGGTGCCGCCATGAGCGCCTTCAGGGACGCGGGCATGGACTACGCCGGGATCGACGTGGACGAGGGCGGCGATGAGACCTCGAACAACCTCTACGAGGCCGTGGGCTTCGAGGCCACCTACCGTAGCGCCGTCTGGGTGATCGACCTCTAGAACGCTCAGCCGATCGCCGTCACCGGCATGGGCAGTGGCCGCCCGGACGCATCGCGCCGCTCGTCCGCCTCAGGCAGCTCGATCTCCTGGCCGGCGGACCCCACGGCGCGGGGAGCCACCCCCACCCAGGCGAGCTGGAGGAGGTCCTCGCCGCGCAGGAAGCGGTGGGAACGCACGCCTCCCGTGGCCCGGCCCTTGCCCGGGTACGCGGAGAACGGGGTCACCTTGGCGCTGCCCGCCACGGTTCCCGGAAGCGCGCCCGCCTGCCCGGAGACCGTGACCACCACGGCCTGGCCCACAGCGTCCGCGGGCACCACGGAGAGGCCCACCACGTGCGCACCGGCCGCGAGCTTGATCCCCGCCATCCCACCGGACACGCGCCCGTAGGGCCGCACCGCGGAGGCCGGGAAGTGCAGCAACTGCGAGTCCGAGGCCACCAGCACGATCCGGTCCTCCTCGCCCTCGCTCACGCCCACGCCCACCACGTGGTCCCCCTCCTCGAGCTTCACCACCTCGAAGCTCTCGCCCTTGGCCGGGAAATCGGAGGCGCGGAAGCGCTTCACGAAGCCCTGCGCGGTGGCCAGCACGAGGACCGGCGCATCCTCCGCCATGGGCACGAGCCCCACCACGTCCTCGTCCCCGGCGAGCGTGATCATCTCGGAGATGGGCGCGCCGCCGGACAGCCCGGGCGCCCCCTCCACCGGTGCCAGCGCCGGGATGTCCAGCACGGGGATCCGCACCACGCGCCCGGCGGTGGTCAGCGCCCCCACCTCACCGTGCGTCGTGGTCCCGACGGCGGAGCGGAGCGCGTCGTGGGCCCGTCGCGGTCCGCCGCGGTCCAGTTCCGCCTCCCCGTCCACGCGGGCCAGCAGGTCCGTCCCGGACAGGAGCACCCTGCTGGGACCGTCCGGGACCTCGAGCGGAACCCCCGCCGTCGACCCGCGGGAGGAGCCCCCAGCGGAACCGCCGCCCGAGCGCCCAGCCGCGGGAGCCGCCGTCGCCGCGGCACCGGAGTCCTCGAGCAGGATGGTGCGGCGCGGGGTGGCCAGGCGCGCAGAGACCTCGGCGAGTTCCTCGGAGACCACGGTGCGCAGGCGGGAATCGGAGCCGAGGATCTCCTCGAGCTCGGCGATCTCGGCCCGCAGCTTGTCCCGCTCGGCCTCGAGCTCGATCCGGGAGAAGCGGGTGAGGCGGCGCAGGCGCAGTTGCAGGATGTGCTCGGCCTGGAGCTCGGAGAGGTCGAACACTCCCATGAGACGGGAGCGGGCCTGGGCGGAATCGTCCGAGGAGCGGATGACCTGGATGACCTCGTCGATGTCCAGGATGGCGATGAGGAGGCCCTCCACCAGGTGGAGCTGGTCCGTGCGGGACTTCAGGCGGTGGGCGGTGCGGCGGCGCACCACGTCCAGGCGGAAGTCCGTGTAGACCTGCAGCATCTCGCGCAGGCCGAGCGTGCGCGGCTGGCCCTCCACGAGCGCCACGTTGTTGATGCCGAACGAGTCCTCGAGCGGGGTGAAGCGGTAGAGCTTCTCCAGCACGGCCTCTGGGTTGAAGGCGTTCTTCACCTCCACCACGAGGCGCAGGCCGTGCTGCCGGTCCGAGAGATCGGTGACGGCGGTGATGCCCTCCACCTTCTTGGACTGGACGGCCTCCTTGATCTTGTCGATCACCTTCTCCGGGCCGAT
>JAUNRP010000147.1 GCA_030544165.1 bacterium | reverse complement strand
GAACATGTCCGCGTTCGGCTCGGCGTCGTCCCCCATCAACTCGAGGGCCAGGCCGTGGGGACGGTCAAAGGAGAGGGCTATGTAATCTAGCTCCACTGCGGCCAGGTGCTTCACGATCCCCAGCACGTTGGAGCCGGTGGCGGTCTGGGGGAGCCGGGCGTCGCGCTCGGAGAGGCCCTCGAGCTTCCACAGGACCGCCTCGCGCTGGTTGTTCAGGTAGCGGCGGAGGACCTCCCGCATGGCGCCCCCGCTTGCGCTGCCGCCGCTCCCGCCGCCGCTCCCACCGCTTGCGCTGCCGCCGCCGTTGCCGTTGCCGCTCTGCGTATCCATGACGCCTACTCCTCCGGAGCGCCGAGCTCCACCCCGTTCAGCTCGGCCGCAGCATTCACCAGCTCCGGCACGAACTTCTGGCCGTACCCCAGCTTGGAGGCGGCAGAGAGCGCCTGGTGTGCGGCGTTGCCGAGCGGGGCCACCGTGCCGAGGTCCCCGGCGAGGCGGGTGTAGTAGCGCACGTCCTTGCGGGCATTGTCGATGTAGAACTCCATGCCGGAGTAGTCGCCATCGAGTGCGTTCCCCATGGTGTGCATGATCGGGGCGTTCATGCCGCCCTGGGAGAGGATCTCGTGGACCAACCGCGGGTCCATCTCCGCGCCGGCCGCCACCGCGAAGCCCTCGGCCATCGCGGCGCAGAACGCCTGGATGATCGTGTTGTTGATGAGCTTGAGGGTGTGCGCCGTCCCCACCGGGCCCGTGCGGAGCTGGTAGGCGGAGAACGCCTGCAGCACCGGCATCACAGAATCGATGTGCGCGTCCTCCCCGCCCACCATGGTGTTCAGCTCCCCCGCCTCGGCCTGGGCAGGGCCCTTGGTGAGGGGCGCGTCCACGTACCCCACCCCCACCTCCGCCGCGCGGGAGGCGAGGAGACGGGTGGAGGAGGGCTCCGCCGTCGTGGTGTCAACGATCACGAGGCCAGCGCGCGGTTCGGTGAGCAGCCCGCCCTCCCCCGCCACCACGGCCTCCACGTCCGCCGAGGAGGTGACGCAGATGACCACCACGTCACAGGTGCGGCCGAGCTCGGCGTACCCCTCGGCGCGGGTGGCGCCGGCGGCGTCCAGGTCCTCCACGCGATCCGATTCGCTGCGCAGCGTGTAGGAGAGCTCGAAGCCCTTCGCCTGGATGTTCTTGGCCATCCCGTGCCCCATGAGGCCCGTGGCCCCCACAAATCCAACTCGCATGTCTGCTCCTCTCAGGTCCTCCTGCCATTGTGGCCCACGGGCGCGCACCGTGGGGCTGCGCCTACGATCGGTTGTCATGACCCTCACCAGAGCCGATGTCATCACCGCCGAGACCGCCGTGTGGGAGGCCCTGCGCAACGGGGACCGCGATGCGGACCGCGCGCTCCTCGCCGAGGACTTCGTGGGCGTCTACCCCACGGGCTTCGTCACCCGCGAGGACCACCTGGCCGAGATCGCGCAGGGCCCGAGCGTCTACGCCTACGAGTTCCTGGAGACCAAGGTGCTCTCCATCTCCCCCGAGGCCGCGCTGATCGCCTACCGGGTGTGGTTCCAGCACACGCGCTCCTCCCAGCCGGTGGAGTGGATGGTGAGCTCGCTGTGGGAGCTCGGCCCCGAGGGCCGGCTCGTGAACACCTTCAGCCAGGACACCCCCATGGAACGCGCGCCCGCGAGTGAGTGAGAATGCTGCCATGACGCTCGCCCCGCGCCTCGTCCTGGGCACCATGTACTTCGGCACCCGTCTCGACGACGACGCCTCCTTCCAGCTCCTCGACCGTTTCGTTGCGGCTGGGGGTCGATGGATCGATACCGCCAACTGCTACGCCTTCTGGGAGTCGCCGAGTGGGCGGGGCGGGCAGTCGGAGGCGGTGATCGGCCGGTGGCTCACCGCCAATCCGGGTGTCCGCGAGCAGGTGCTGATCTCCACAAAGGTGGGCCGCGAGAAGGTGGATCCGAACGACTGGGACGCCGGCGTGGAGGGCCAGTCCGCGGAGGTGGTGGCCCGCGCCATCGAGCTCTCGCTGGAGCGGCTGCAGACGGACCATGTGGACCTGTACTGGGCCCACGGCGAGGACCGCGAAACCCCTGATTCCGAGCAGGTCCAGGCGCTCACGGACACCGTGGTGGGCGGGCTCGCCCGGAGGATCGGCCTCTCCAACCACCCGGCGTGGCGGGCGGAGCGGTTCCGCCAGCTCGCCGCGGACCTGGGCCGGGAGGGGCCGAGCGCCCTGCAGAACCGGTACACCTACCTCCAGCCCCGCGCGGGTGCGCTGCGCGGGGAGGAGCACCCGTTCGGGGTGCTGGATGCTGAGCTCCTGGACCTCGCGGCGGCCGAGGGCTGGGACGTGTGGGCGTACTCGCCGCTGATGCTCGGCGCCTATGATCGCGAGGACCGCGATTTCCCGCCCGGCTACCGCGGCGAGGCGAACAGGGCGCGGCTGGCGGCGCTCACGGAGGTGGCCAACGAGCTCGGGGTCACGCGCGGCCAGGTGGTGCTCGCCTGGCTCGTGGGCGGGGAGCAGCCGATCTGGCCGATCCTCGGGGTCTCGAGCACGGGGCAGTTGGACGAGGGCCTGCGCGGGGTCGGGCTGGAGCTGACGCTGGAGCTGAGCCAGGAGCACCTCACCCGGCTGGAGTCCGCCTGAGGTCAGCCCTCGATCTCGAACCGCTTCAGCCGCTTCTTGTCCGCCTGGGTTCCCGAGAGCTGGAGGGAGAGCAGCTCCGCATAGATTCCCCCGGAGGCCGCAAGCTCATCCGGGGAACCGATCTCATCCACCCGGCCGTCACGGAGCGTCACGATCCGGTCCACCGAGGAGATGGTGGAGAGGCGGTGGGCGATGATGAGGGAGGTCCGATCGGCCATCAGGGACTCGAGGCCCTCCTGCACGAGGCGTTCGGAGCGCGTGTCCAGGGATGAGGTGGCCTCGTCCAGCACCAGGATCGGGGCGTCCTTCACGATGGCGCGGGCGATCGAGATCCGCTGCTTCTGCCCACCGGAGAGTTTCAGGCCCCGCTCTCCGATATGGGACTCGTAGCCCTTGGCGAACTTCCCCACGAACTCGTCCGCATTCGCCTTACGTGCTGCCCCCACCACCGCCGCCTCCTCAGCCAGGGGCCGCGCGTAGGTGATGTTCTCCCGGATGGAACCGGAGAACAGTGCAGGATCCTGGAAGACCACGCCAATCTGGCGCCGTAGTTCCGGGCGGGAGAGGCCCGTGATGTCGTGCCCGAAGAGTTCGATCCGCCCCGAACGCAGCGGGTAGAGCCCGAGGAGGAGGTTGACGATCGTGGTCTTCCCCCCTCCGGACTCCCCCACGAACGCAACCCGTTCCCCCTGCTCGATGGCGAAGGTGACGTCCTCGAGGACCGCTGGCCCTCCGGGTTCGTAGGCGAAGGTGACACCGTGGAATGCCACGGCGGGGACTGACTGGCCGCGCGCCGAGAGCGTCAGGTCCATCCCTCGCGCCGCATGCTCCGCAGCCCCCGCAGCCACCACCTCCTCCACGCTCTCGAGTTCCATGACGGAGAAGTAGTCGCGCGATCCCGCGGCGGCCCGCTGGGCGGAGTCCACCAGCCAACTCATCGCGAACACCGGCTGCTTGGCCATGTTCATGAGCTGGATGAGGAGCACCATGTCGCCCACCGTGAAGGACCCTCGCGCGGTCATCACGAAGATGATGGCGTAGATCCCGAAGAAGATGCCGTTGAGCACCGCCCGGCGGGCGGCGTCCATGCCGTGCCAGTGAACCGATTGCCTTCTCGTGTGGTCGATCGTGTTCTCGAACCGCGCGGAGAAGGCATCCAACTCCCGCCGCTCCTGCACGAAGCTCTTGACCACACGGATCTGCCCGATCACCTCGGAGAATCGGCCGCTGGCCTCATCCACCTCCGCGTTCTTCTTCCCCTCGATCTTCTGCCAGTGGGAGGAGGTGAGGGCTGTGAGCCACATGTAGAGCGGGAAGACGATCGCGATCAGCAGGGTGAGGGGCCACGCGTACCAGGCGGAGATCACGAGCACCGCGAACGTGGTGAGGAGCATGGTGAAGAAGCTGTTGGAGAACGCCTTGATGAAGTTGGTGACCTCCGTGATCGAGCGGTTGAGGCGGGAGATGATCGTGCCGGTGAGCTCGTCATCGAAGTAGCGCTGCGGAAGGCTGAGCAGCTTGGTGAAGTACCGGGTGGAGAGGATCGAGCGCATGCGCGCACTCATGACATCCCCCCAGTAGCCGCCGATCGAGCTTGCGGCAGTGGAGGCGAGTTCCGCGATCAGGAGCGCGATCGCCAGCCAGATCACGGCACTGACGCCCGCTTCCACGGTGCGCGTTCCGCCAATGGTCTCCACCACCACGTCCGTGGCCCGGCCGATGATGAACGGGACCGCGAGTCCGAGCGCGGTGGCCACCAGGGAGGCCAGGACAATCCCGAGGTAGTAGGGCGAGAGTTCACGGGTGAACGCGAGGATCCGCAGGAGCGGGCGCACAGGATCTCCTTCTTCGTTCCGGGGAGGCTCGCTCCAAGGGTAGACGGAGCGCCCCTCAGTTCCCCGCGCCGGCCGCCACGAACGCCCCCGGCTCCATCGGGCCGAACATGTCCTCCACCGTCACCAGCGTGTATCCCGCGGCCTCGAGCCCGTCCAGGATCCCCGGCACCGCCTCCACCGCCTTCGGGTTCAGATCGTGCAGCAGGATCACCGAACCCCGCACGGTGGAGGCCAGGGTCCGATCGATCATCGACTGCACGCTCTGCGGCTCCCAGTCCGCGGGGCCGCCGGACCAGTTCACCACGTACAGCCCCTCCTGCCCGGCCGCTCCATCCACCTGCGCGTTCCGGCTCCCGAAGGGCGGGCGCAGGCTCCGCGGCGCGATCCCGCCCCTCTCCACGATGCGCGCGTTCGTGTCACGCACCTGCTGCGCGAGCGCCTCCGCGGAGAGCGTGCGCAGGTCCGCGTGGTCCCACGAGTGGTTGCCCAGCTCCATCCCGGCCTCCGCGTACCGCGGCATCACATCGCCGAAGAACCCGTCGATCCGGTTGCCCACCACGTAGAACGTGGCCTGCACGTTCCGATCCACCAGAAAGTCCAGCAGGCCGGGCGTGTCCGGCGCCGGCCCGTCATCGAACGTGAGCGCCACGCACTCCAGCACCGCGCAGTCGATCACGCCCACGCCCTCGCGCCACCTGATCGTGCCGTTCTCGTACCGCTGCCAGCAGGTCTCGCCCGCCGATCCCTCAGTGCACGCCGGTTCCCCCACAGGAGCCCCGTACGCCCCGTCGACGCCGCCCGCCTCCTCCCAGAACGCCGCCACCTCGGGGTGGGGCGT
>JAUNRP010000146.1:744-5354 GCA_030544165.1 bacterium | reverse complement strand
TCACGATCAAACCCGGGGAGGTTGGGCTGCGATGCCATTCGTCTATCTCATCATGCTCGCAGTCGGCGGCATCATCCGTCTGATCACGGCGGCCGCCGAGGAGGAGGACAAGCGGAACGCCGAGGAGGCGTACCGCGCGCGTGAGAACAGGCTCTACCGCGAGCGCATGGAGCAGTTGCGCCAGGCTCGGGTCCCGGCCATCCCCGCCCCCCAGCCTGCTGCGCCTCCTGTTCCGGTCAACGATCCGAACCGGAAGTCCCGGCGCTTCGACCTCCGCATCCCGCTCGCCGACAACCAGATCGCCATGGCGCTGCGCCCCGTGCGCGCGGCCGCAATGTCCGAGCACTCCCAGATCTCCGGAGTCACCTTCGCCGCCGAGCCGGGCGGCGGCGCAGTGGAGTTGATCGTCACCCTGGACAGCGGCACCAGCATCGACGAGGCCGCCCTCGAACACATCTACCGCTCCGCCGAATCCGCCCTCAAGAGCGGCTACCGGATCGCCTGACCCGTCCCCGTGCCGGGGCCCGCAGCGGCCGACCTACCGCGGCCGGATCCCCCGCGAGAGCACGAACGCCGCGAACGCGAGCAGCGCCAGCCACGCCACCCCGGCTACCACCGCCACCCACGCGGTGCGCGCAAGCTGCCACACCATCAACTGCACCACGAACGGCAGCAGCACGATCGCCGCGATCAGCAGCACGCCCCCCGCAACCACATCCGGCCGGTGCCACCCGCGCCGCCCGAAGAAGTCATCCCGCGTGAAGGGCCGCGAGCCGCTCCGGCCACCCGGGGCAGGGGCAGGGGTGACGGCGGGTCCGGCATCCGGCCCTGGAGTGGCACCGTCCCGGTCAGGGGTTTCATTCCCGACGACGGGGGTCGCGTCCGGGGCCGGGTTGCCGCCGACGTCACCGGTGGGGCTGGGACCCTCGACGGGAGACGAGCCCGGACCGGGTGCGGGGGAGACGGGGGAGGGGGCGCCGTCGTCGGGAAGGACGGGCGCACCAGAAGACGGGGCGCGTTCGCGGCTGGCCGTCATGGGTCTCCCTCCCAGGGGTCTGAGGCCACGCTAGCGCGCGGGGCGGGGCGCCGCATGCCCCCTGAGGGTGAAAGGGGTGGTGCCGGTCGGCTATGCGCTGCCGGACATGTGGCGGCCGGCGATGAAACCGAACACCATGGCGGCGCCGATCGTGGCGCCGGGGCCGGGGTAGGTGTAGCCCATGACGGAGGCGGAGGCGTTGCCGGCGGCGTAGAGGCCGGGGAGGACGGAGCCGTCCGGGAGGAGGGCGCGGGCGAACTCGTCCGTGAGGACGCCGCCGTTGGTGCCGAGATCGCCGGGGTAGACCTCGATCGCGTAGAAGGGCGGCTTGGAGATGGCGCCGAGGGTGGGGTTGGGCTTCACGCGGGGATCGGAGTGGAAGGTGTCGTGGGCGTTGGAGCCGCGGGAGAAGTCCTCGTCCACGCCGGTGCGGGCGAACTCGTTGAAGCGTTCGATGGTGGTGCGCAGGCCCTCCGGATCGATGCCGGTGCGGCGGGCGAGTTCGTCCAGGGTGTCCGCCTGGATCATGAATCCGGACTCCACCATCTTCTTGGTGCCGATCCCCGGGAGCGCGGCGCCGTAGGGGTACCAGGTGCGGTGGCGGGAGTCGATGATGTGCCAGGCGGGGATGGCCGTGACGCCCTCCTCGCGGTCCTTGGCGTACAGGTGGTGGCCGGCGTCCACGTAGCACTCGGACTCGTTCATGAACCGCCTGCCGTCCGAGGCCACCACGATCCCGTGGGGGAGGGAGAGCTCGTGGGACAGGAAGGTGGGGGTGGTGCCGGGGGCGGTGTTGGGTTGCTGGCTGGTGCTGGGGAGGAGCGCCGTGGGTGCCCACCACGCCGAGTCCATGGTGGCGAGTTCCACGCCTGCGCGTGCCGCCGCCTCGATGGGCGCGCCGGTGTTGCCGGGGGCGCCGGAGGACCACTGGGGATCGCTGGGCGGGGTGTGGTGCCGGGTGCGCATGGACCCGTTCTTCTCGAATCCACCGGAGGCGATCATGACTCCGCGGGCGGCGCCGATGTTGAGGGTCTCACCGTGGCGGGTGATGACCACGCCGGTGACGCGGCCCTCCTGGACGATCAGCTCGGTCACCTCGGACTCGAGCCAGATGGGGATGGTGCGGTCCAGGAGGAGTTCGAGGAGTCGGCCCATGAGCGCGTTGCCGAGTCCCACCATGTTCCGGCCCATGGCCCTGGGGGCCAGGGAGTCGATGCCCACGGCCTTCGCGGCGGCCAGCAGAGCGCGGGGGCTGCGCCGGGAGGTGGAGAGTGCGGCGGCGTCCGTGGTGCTGAGGGCGATCCCGCGGAGGCTGCTCCGGAGCTTCTCCGCCCAGCGGCCGAGCCGTTTGAGATCGTACTTACGCGCCTCGATCGCGCGGCCCTGCCGGCTTCCGCCGGGGCAGTGCGGGTAGTGGTCCGGGTAGCCCTTGGCGTAGCGCCACTGGAAGCCGAGGCCCTCGAGCCAGCGCGCCATCTCCGGTCCACGCTCGAGGTAGGCCGCCCGGCGCGCGGGGCTCGAGGCCGGGGCCGCGCCCCCCGGATGCTCGGTGTGCTCCAAGATGAAATCGAGGTACTCGCGCGCCTCCTCCAAGGAGTCCTGCACGCCTGCGCGCTCCATCAGGTGGTTGCCCGGGATCCAGATCGCCCCGCCCGAGAGAGCCGAACTCCCGCCGAACATGTCCGTGGATTCCAGGATCAGCGGCTCGAGCCCCGCCTCCTTCGCCGCGAGCGCGGTCACTGCCCCCGCTGCCCCCGAGCCCACCACCACCACGTCCGTCAGGTGATCGAAGAACTCGGGCATAGGGCGCCTCCTGGATGGGTGTGGGGTCTGCCCTCGACGTTACCGGGCGCGCCATCCCAACGCACGCCTCACGGGGGGCGAACAGGCTGTGCCAAGGTGAGTCTCCGTCGTCGACGGAGGGACCCAACCACCCGCGCACCATGGGCAAGAATGGGAGCCATGGCCAACCTGATCGACTTCGATTCCATCACCGAGGAGACGCTCCGGGAGGTGGGCGGGCTGAAGTGGCGCCGCCCGGGCGTGCTCGGGGCATGGGTGGCGGAGATGGACTTCGGGATCGCGCCGGTGATCCGCAATGCCGTGGTGGAATCCGTCTCCCGCGGCGCCACGGGATACGCCACCCCCACCATGATCCGGGACATGCAGGACGCCTACGTGGGGTGGGCCGGCGAGCACTACGGCTGGGAGGTCTCGCCCGAGCAGGTCCGTCCGCTGCCGGACGTGATCTCGGCGCTGATCTTCATGCTCGACCACCTCATCCCCAACGGCTCCACAGTGGTCCTCCCCACCCCCGCCTACATGCCCTTCCTCACGCTCCCGCAGCTCCACGGCCACGAGGTGGTCCAGGTCCCCATGGTGCGCGACGACGACTCCTGGGCCTTCGACCTCGACGCACTCTCCGTAGCGCTCGCCGATCGTGCCGGCCTCCTTGTTCTCTGTAACCCGCACAATCCGATCGGGCGGGTGCTCGAGCCCGGGGAGCTCGCGCGGGTGGCGGAGCTCGCGGACCGGCACGGGGTGCGCGTCTTCTCCGATGAGATCCATGCCCCGATCGTCTATCCGGGGCATGCGCACGTTCCGTTCGCCTCGATCTCCGAGACCGCCGCGGCCCTGGCGGTCACGGCCACCTCCGCCTCCAAGGCGTGGAACATCCCGGGGCTGAAGGCGGCGCAGTTGGTGCTCACGAATGAGTCGGACCGGGAGGTGTGGGCGCGGGTGGGGGCGAACACCGAGCACGGGGCCTCCAACCCGGGGCTGGTGGCCAATGCGGCCGCCTACCGCGAGGGTGAGCCGTGGCTGCGCGAGGTGCTCGACTACGTGGGCGAGACCCGCGGGTGGTTCGCCGCCCAGGTGGCGGAGCGGATCCCGGGGGCTCGGGCGGACATCCCGGAGGGGACGTACCTCTCCCTGGTGGATCTGCGCGGCGTGGAGGGGTGTGATCGGTGGGGCGACCGGCCGGGGGCGTTCCTGCGGGAACGTGCTGGCGTGGAGCTGACGGACGGGCCGCTGTGTGGCGCCGCCGGGAACGGGATGGTGCGGTTCAACCTTGCCACCACGCGGCCGATCATCTCCGAGGCGCTGGACAGGATGGCCGCGGCGCTCTGCCCGTGAAGCTCCCCTCCCCGATGGGGACCTGAACTTGAAATTCTGGACAACCGCTTTTGCGCCGGTCGAAGCAGCCAACCCTCTCACCTGCGCAAACGCCACGAGTGCGCACGGCTCCCCAGATTTCCGCCGTCCAAAATTCCAAGTTCGCGGGTGTGCGGGGGCGGTCCCGGACCGTTCGCGAGGGTGAGGTGGGCCCGCGGGGGTGATCGCGGACTGATCGCGGGGGCACGGTGGGTGTGGGGGGTGACGGCGGACCGCCCCTCGGGATGATGCTCGGGACTCCTCACACATGCGCGGTGACATCACGCGGGCACCTGTGAGAAGTGCCGAGCACCTCTTGGGGGTGGCCGGCCGGGGGCGGTTCAGGGAGGCACAGATATACGATGCCGGGCATGAGAGCCTTCGGTTTCCTGAGTTTCGGCCACTATGGACGCGGTAGCGG
>JAUNRP010000146.1:0-734 GCA_030544165.1 bacterium | reverse complement strand
AGGGGATCGTGATGAGTGGCCGGACCCCGGAAGATTCTGGCGGCGAGGATCCCCCGGCGGGCGATCCCGATCCGTGGGAGAGCTGAGAGCGGAGGTTGAACGGGGCATGAGAGCCTTCGGTTTCCTGAGTTTCGGCCACTATGGACGCGGTAGCGGGCCGGGGGACCCGGACGCCCGCCAGATGCTCCACGAGGCGATCGAGCTCTCGGTGGCGGCGGATGAGATCGGCGTGAACGGCGCATACTTCCGGGTCCACCACTTCGCGCGCCAGGCGGCCTCTCCGATGCCCCTGCTCGCAGCGATCGCCGCTCGCACCGAGCGGATCGAGGTGGGCACCGGCGTGATCGACATGAGGTACGAGAACCCCCTCTACCTGGCCGAGGAGGCCGCGGCGCTGGACCTCCTCGCGGACGGCCGCGTTGCCCTCGGCATCTCCCGCGGTTCACCCGAGCCTGCGCTCCGGGGATGGGAGGCCTTCGGCTACACCGGCGCCACGGACCCGCGGGGAGCAGACATCGCACGCCCCAAGTTCGAGCTCTTCATGGCGGCCATCCGGGGCGGAGGCGTGGCGGACGCCGATCCCGAACAGTTCGGCCGCGTGGGAAAGCTCCGCATCGAGCCGCACTCCCCTGGTCTGCACCAGAGGATCTGGTGGGGCGCCGGAACGCGCGAGACCGCGGAGTGGGCCGCCCGCCAGGGCGTGAACCTCATGAGTTCCACCCTCCTCACGGAGG
>JAUNRP010000145.1 GCA_030544165.1 bacterium | reverse complement strand
CCCGTACTATGGGGCGCGTATACCCCTATTCGGAGGCGGACATGCTGCGAGATCGTGCCCGGGTTTCCTTCCATGCGGTTCTGGCCGTGACCCTGGTGGCATTCCTGGTGATGGTGCCGATCACCCGGGTGGAGGCCGCCCTCATCCGGTCGTTCTCCAGCTACTTCAGCACACAGACGAACGGCGCGATCACCATCACCGGCAACACGCTGCTGACCTGCCCGAGCAGCTCTGGCTGCACCACGGCGCTCTCGAGCCCCACGGCCGCCCAGGGCAACAACCAGTTCCAGATGGTCCTTCTCGATGCGGATTCGGACCCATCCACTCGCTCCTCATCCGGCGCCACGGTGAATATTCCCGCGGGTGCGCAGGTCCTGTACGCCGGGCTGTTCTGGGGCGCCGCGACCGCGGCCGGGGGAGGAGGCCAGTCCGCGGTGGCGCCCCCGGACGTGCTCAAGCTGCGGGTCCCCGGTGCTGCCACCTACCAGTCGATCACCGCCAGCAGGATTGACCGACTCGCTTCCGGCAACCGCGACTACTCGGCTTACGCCGATATCACCTCGATCGTCCGGAGTGCGGGCGCGGGAATGTACTGGGGCGCGGACATCGCGGCGGCCACGGGAACCGATCGGTACGGGGGCTGGTCGATCGTCGTGGCGTACTCGCACCCAGATCTCCCCATGCGTGACCTCACGGTGTTCGGAGGTTACGCCTCTCTGGTCAGCAACGAGAGGGTCGCGACCACGGTGAACGGAATCCTCACGCCGCTCACCGGGACCGTGAACTCCACATTCGGCTTCGTGGTCTACGAGGGAGACACCCAGCTCACCGGTGACTACTTCGCCGTGGGCGGCACGCGCCTCGCGGATCCCCTCAGCCCGTCGAACAACTTCTTCGCGGGCCGGATCACGAGCGGCGGCGCGAACCTCGGTGACCGTGTGCCGGCGAGTCTCAACAACATGGCGGTGGATGCGAAGACCATCCATGCACCGAACGTGCTCGCCAACGGTGCCACCTCGGCGGAACTCACCTTCAGCACCTCCGGCGATTTCTACTATCCCGCTGCACTCACCAGCCAGATCGACCTCCACTCACCGAGCATGGCTGGCGCCAAGTCGGTCGTGAACCTGAGCGGAAACTCCCAGGCCCGGGTGGGGGATGTGCTCGAGTACACCGTGGCGGTCTCCAACGTGGGCCTCGACGCCGCCACGGACGTGGTCCTCAGGGACACCATCCCCACGGGAACCACCTACCTGCCGGACTCGCTCCGGATCTCCGCAGGCCCCGGAGCGGGCCCCATCACGGACGGCCGGGATGGTGATCGGGGCGAAGCGGCAGGCGGCGTCCTCACCGTGCGCCTGGGCTCCGGTGCCAACGGGACCGTGGGCGGCCGGATGGATCCCGCGGAGAGTTCCACGATCCGGTTCCGCGTCCAGGTCACCGACGCTGCCTCCGGCACCACGATCGTCAACGGGGCAGACGTGGACTTCCGGGCACCCACGCTCTCGAAGGACTTCACCTACCAGACGAACCAGGTGTTCACCCCCGTAGCGCCCATCGCGGATGTCTCGATCACCAAGGCAGGCCCTGCCGAGGTGGCCGCTGGCTCCTCCATCACGTGGCTTCTCACCGCCCGCAACTCCGGCCCCAACCCTGCCGCGGACGTCGTCGTGACGGACACCCTGCCCCCGGACCTGCTGGACGTCGCTGCAGCAGACCCACGCTGCGCCGTCGAGGGCGCCACCCTCACCTGCTCCCTCGGCTCACTCGCGCCCGGAGTGGCCGTCCCCATCTCCGTCACGGCCACGGTTCGCGCGGACTCGCTCGCCTCCTCCCTCACCAACGTTGCGTCCGTCTCCACCCCGACGGCGGACCCGAACCCCTCGAACAACTCCTCGGCTTCCAGCACGGCCGTGGTCCGTAGCGCGGATGTCTCGTTCACGAAGGTGGCGTCGGCGGGCTCGGTCATCCCCGGCGAGACCCTGGACTTCACCTTCACCGCCACGAATGAGGGACCCTCCGTTGCGCGGTCCGTGGTCATCTCGGACACGGTGCCGGACGGGTGGTCGGTGCAGGGGGAGCCCCGGGTGAGTGCGGGGAGTTGCTCCGTTGCGGGTGCGGACTTCAGGTGCGAGGTGGGCGATCTCGCGCCCGGAGCCTCGGCGACGGTGACGGTGACCGGGCTCCTGAGTTCGGCGTGGAACGCCACGGACCCGGTGATCAACTCGGCCTCCGCGCAGTCCCAGACCCCTGATCCGGTGCCGGGCAACAACCGGGACTCGGTCACGGTCACCCCCACCGCCCCCGTGGCGGATCTCGCCATCGTGAAGAGAACGGTCGGCGAGGTCCGCGCCGGACTGCCGGTCACCTGGGAGCTCCAGGTGACCAACAGCGGGCCCTCGCGTGCCTACGGGGTCGAGGTGCGTGACCCGCTCCCCGGCGTGGTGACCAGCGCCAGCGCCACCTCCTCCCAGGGCACCTGTCAGGTGGCGGGTTCGGATGTCACCTGCACCCTCGGGGATATGGCGGTCGGCTCATCAGCCACGATCGTCGTGACCGGGATGCTCCCCCCGAGTGCCGCCGGTGAGTTGGCGAACACGGCCACCGAGACCTCGGCCTCCACAGACCCGAATCCCGCGAACGACACAGCGAGCACATCGGCCGAGGTCCTCACGCGCGCCGATCTCTCGATCGTGAAGACCGCCACCCCAGCGGGTGGCGCGTGGCCCCCCGTGGCGGGAGACGATGTCACCTACTCGTTCACTGTGACGAACAGCGGACTCTCCGATGCCCAGGATGTGGTCATCACGGACGAGCTCCCCGAGGGAATCCTCAATCCCCGATTCCCTGCGGACACCTGCACGCTCACTGATCGGACCCTCACCTGCTCCCTTCGCACGATTGGGTCAGGTACCAGCGTGCCGGTGGAAGTGACAGGAACGATCGATCCGACGCTCGGCGATGACGTGCAACTGGTCAACGCCGTGACAGTGGCCAGTTCGACGCCTGATCCCGATCCGGACAACAACGAGGCCACCTACACGATCCCGGTGATCGGTATGGCGGATGTGATGGTGGTCAAGCAGGCCGTCACAGAGCTCGCGGTGGCGGGTGAGCGGGTCGAGTGGCTCATCCAGGCGGAGAACCGCGGCCCCGCCGAGGCCGAGAACGTGGTGGTCACGGACCGCCTGCCTCCCGAACTTAGGGATGTGGTGGTCTCCAGCCCCGGGTGTTCCGTGGCGAGTGGGACCGTCACCTGTGAGCTCGGCACCCTTGCCCCCGGGGATACCATCTCCATCAGCGTGTCTGGGGTGATCGATCCCGGTTTCACCGGCTCGCTCCTGGTCAACTCCGCGAGCATCGCCACCACGACGCCGGAGCCCACCACCTCCAACAACGAATCCTCCGTGCGAACGCCGGTGGCCGCGCGTGCTGATATCCACCTCGAGAAGACGGGCCCTTCGGCCGCCGTGGCGGGCGAGACGATCTCCTGGGAGCTCACCGTGGGCAACAGTGGACCATCGTTGGCCCAGGCAGTGACTGTCACGGACACACTTCCCGCGAGTGTCACCTTCCAGGGTGCGACGGGAGCCTCCTGCGAACCAACCGGCGAGCACGGGGTGATGTGCACAGTGGGAGATCTTCCCGTCGGCGGCACGGCCACGATCACCCTGACGGGGCTCATCGATCCCGACGTGGATCCGGGCACCGCGGACGCCCCCACGCTGATCGTGAACACCGCCTCGGTGGGCTCGAGCACCCCTCAGCCAGTTGACGCACAGGAGGATGACACCGCCACATTCGCCACACCCGTCACCTCGCGCGCCGAACTGGCGGTTGAGAAGACGGTCTCTCCTTCCCCGATGGTGGCCGGGTCACCCGCGGAGTACCTCGTCACGGTCGCCAACGCTGGCCCCTCGACCGCAAAGGAAGTGACGCTTGCAGACACCCTCCCGGAGGGTGTCACCGTGATCGCGGTCGAAGGTCCGGGGGAGTGCTCCTCGCAAGGGTCATCCATCGAGTGCGCGCTCGGGTCGATCGCCCCTGGGAGTTCGGCCTTCGTGATCGTGGACGTGGCGGTGGATGCCGACTACCGCGGTGCGATCTCCAACATGGCCACCGCCTCCGCCTCGAACGCGGAGGACGCCGAGGGCAGCGTCGAGGTCGATGTCGTGGCGCATGCCGACCTGATCCTCAGCAAGGCGGCGGACCGTCCGGCGATCCTGGCCGGCGAGGCAGTGACCTACACCCTCACCGTGGTGAACGAGGGTCCCTCTGTGGCAACGGGGGTCATCACCACCGATGTGGTCCCGCCCGGGATGCAGCTCGTTGCTCTCGATCCCGCCTGCGAGGCGGTCGCCAATGGCGCAGAGACCATCACCTGCAACCTCGGGGAGTTGGGGGTAGGCGAGATTGCGATCGCAACCCTCACCCTACGGGCGCCCCAGGCGCTCACCGGGGAGACGGTGAGTAACACTGCCACGGTGACCTCCGACGTCGACGATCCGGACGGGAGCGACAACAACGCGACGTCCCTGGTGGAGTTGGGGACGCGCGCGGACCTCTCCGTGGCGAAGAGCAGCTCCGTCGAGGCCGTGCAGGTGGGCGAGGACTTCGTGTGGACCCTCGTGGTGAACAATCACGGACCCTCGATGGCACGGGATGTGGTCCTCACCGATCAGGTACCAGCCGGTCTCGAGGTCCTTACAGCGGCTGTGGCGGGTGTGGACGATCCGCGTGAGTGCACCGTGAACGGTCAGGACATCCGCTGTGAGCTGGGTGATGTGGCGGTGGGCCAGACTGCCATCACGGTCACGACCAGGGTCCCGCTCGATACCGAGATGCTGAGCGTGGAGAACCGCGCTCAGGTGGAATCCTCCACCCCCGATCTCGCGGACACGGACAACGAGGCCACTTCGATGGTGGGGGTGATCCATCGCGCCGATCTTGAGGCAGGAAAGGCCGCCTCACCGAACCCGGTGATGGCTGGCGAGCAACTCACCTACACCTTCACCACAACCAACCACGGGCCCTCGGTGGCACGTGAGGTGGTGGTGTCCGACCTCCTTCCTGCGGGCCTCAATTCCCCCGAGGTGGTGGCTTCCGGCGGAGCGGAGTGTGCGATATCGCCGCCCATCGTGGACGCCACGGCGGAGACTCCGGACAATTCGGGGCTCCTCCACTGCGCCGCACTGACGCTCGACGTTGGAGAGGTGCTGACCATCACGGTCACCGCCGAGGTCGATGAGTCGCTCGTGGGGACGGTGCTCAACACGGTGACGGTGGGTTCGGCCGTGCCCGATCCTGAGGTGGAGAACAACGAGGCCACGGCGGAGGTTGAGGTGCTGCCGGCGCCGACGGATCTGGACGGCGCGTACTCGCAGATCGAGACCCT
>JAUNRP010000144.1 GCA_030544165.1 bacterium | reverse complement strand
CCCCAGGCCCCTGACCTGCGGGTATGCCAATGGCCCGATTTGCAGCCCGTCCACATTTGCAAGTTCACGTGGTGCTTGGGGTCGGAGGGTGCGTATAGGGGAGAAGAACGCCCCGTGAGACGGCCGCCTACGGGAACCGGCAGACACCGCGCGCCCGTTGCCACCGGGAGCCGGCACGCCCCGTGAAGCCAGGGGTCCGAAGCTGCGCAGAGGGGAGACGGAACGTCCCGGGGAGCCGGTAGCCACCGCCCGCCGCCACGCACCGCGAGCGGGCTGCCGATGGAGCCACCCTTAAGCCGCCTCGAGCACGGTATACCCGCCGTGCTCCTCGGCCAGATCGCCCAGGTCCCCCATGCGCACGGCCCGGCGGCCCAGCACCAGGGTGTACACCCAGTACCCCGCCAGCACAGCAGCGCCGATCGCGATCTTCCCCCACGTGGGCAACCCGGAGGGCGTCACGAACGCCTCCACGATGGCCGAGACCCCCATCACCATCACCAAGCCCACGGCCACCACGATCAGCCGGGTGCCCTCCTCGCGCAGCGCCCGGATCCAACTGCGATCTCCCGGCACCACCACGGTCCAGAACATCTTGAATCCGGCACCGAGGGCCACGAACACCGCCGTGAGCTCCATGAGCCCGTGCGGCAGGATCAGCCCGAAGAAAACCCCGAGGTCCCCGTGCACCGCCATGATCCCGCCGGCCACGCCCACGTTGATGGCGTTCTGCCACAGCAGGTACGCGGGCCACACACCCGTCACTCCGCCGCCCACCGCCTGGAACGCGATCCACGCGTTGTTGGTCCAGAGCTGGGCCGCGAAGTCCGGGGCGGGGTAGTTGGAGTAGTACGCCTCGAAAGCCTCGTTCGCGTACTGCTGGAGCTGCGAGGGCGTCCCCACCTGCGCCTGGAAGGACGGCGATTGCGTGAACCACCACCCCGAGGCCACCCCCAGCACCACGAACACCACCAACACGCCCACCGTCCACCACCGCACCCGGTAGAAGGCCGCCGGCAAGGTCACGAGAAGGAATCGCGCCAGGTGCTCCGGCCCGATCCCCCGCGCGGGCGCCAACCGCGCACGCGCCTCCCCGAGCGTGGTGGAGAGCCGGGAGATCAGCGCCGGGTCCGGCGATTGCGTGCGGATCCGCGAGAGGTGGGCCGCGCCCGCCCGGTACAGTCCCGTGAGCTCGTCCACCTCGGCCCCGCTCAGCCGACGACGCCGCGAGAGCTCCTCGAGCCTCTTCCACTCCGCGCGGTGGGCGGCGGCGTAGGCATCGGTATCCACGGCCCCACTCTGCCACAGCCGCCACGCCCCCGGCTGCCCTAGGCTGGCCCCAGGGAAGGAGGGCGGATGAGCCAGCTCGATGTGATCATGACCGGTGAGGCGGTCGCGATCGAGGCACGCCCGGCCAGCGTCATGACGCGCGCGGTGTCCACCATCATCGATTTCGGCTTCACGATCGCCGTGCTGCTCCTCTCCCTCGTGATGGTGCTCGATCGGTTCGCCTCCCTCAACGATGCGCAGGTCCGCACCATCACCACCTCCCTCGTCATCCTCGTGGCCGTGGTCATCCCCACCGCCGTGGAGACGCTCACCCGCGGCCGCTCGCTGGGGAAGTTCATCACCGGCACCCGGGTTGTTCGGGACGACGGCGGACCGGTCGCCTTCCGGCACTCCCTCACCAGGTGGGGGGCCGCGTTCGTGGAGATGGTGATCACGTTCGGCCTGGTTGCGCTCGTGGTGGCGAGCCTCAACCCGCGCTCCAAGAGGCTCGGGGACCTGCTGGCGGGCACGTATGTGGCGCGGATCGGGGGCACCGAGGAGTCGGACCTCCCCATCCTCTGCCCGCCCGAGCTGGAGGCGTGGGCCGCCAACGCGGACATGCGCTCACTCCCGGACCGGGTCTCTCTGTACGCGCGCAAGTACCTGGCCCGCACCGGAACCCTCACGCCGAAGGTCCGGAGCGAGCTCGGGCTCGAACTCGCGGCGGAGGCGGAGAAGTACGTGGCGCCGCGGCCACCACACGGAACGCATCCGGAGCGGTTCCTGGCCGCCGTGCTCGCCACCCGGCGGGACCGGGAGTACGCCGTGGCCCTGGAACAGCGCGCGTCAGACTCAGCGGAACTCACGGCGCTGGCCGCACTCCCCCACGGCGTGCAGGACTCCGGGAACTAGATCGTGCGCGCCTCATCGGGCAGCATCACCGGAACTCCCCCGCGCACGGGGTAGGCCAGCGGCTCGGAGGGATCGCGGGAAACCAGCTCGGGGCCATCCGGACCCGCCACATCATCCAGCTCGGCGCCGGTCTCCGGGCACCGCAGCGCGGATCGCACCCACTCGGGCAGCGAATCAGTCATCCCCCGCTCCTCCCTCCACCACACGGAACGCCGCCCGGCGGGCCACCGCAGGGTCCACCACATCGTGCGTCACCGGGGCGGCGGAGACCCGCGGACGCCGGTCCGCCACCCGCGGCTGCGGCCGGTGGCGCGAGGCCTCCCGCACGGCGTCGGCCAACGCGGAGATGTCGTCGTCGGAGGGCGGCGCCGGCTCGAAGCGGGCGGCGAGCCGCACCACCTGCCAGCCCCGCGGGACGGTGAGGGACTCGGCGTGGCCCTCGCACAGGTCGTACGCGTGGGGCTCGGCCGAGGTGGAGAGCGGGCCCAGCACGGCGGTGGAGTCGGTGTAGTCGTAGGTGAGGGTCGCCACGGCGGCGCGGGTACACGCGCTACGGGAACACTGCCGGCTGACTCTCACAACTGGCAAGGCTACCGCCCCACCTCCCCCGCACACACACCGGCTCGCCCTACGATGGGCGGGTGCACCTGCCCGAGATCCCGCCCCGGCGCGGCGCCCGCCGCCGCGATCGGCACGGGCGCGGCGTCCGCGGCCCCCTGATCCCGCCCGCGCTGCCCGCGTGGAAGAGCAGGTCCGAACAGTTCGATCGCATCGTCTCCCGCGCCGCCGCCAAGCTGCTGGATCGCAACGAATCGCTCGCGGGAACGGAGTTCGGCGTGGAGGAGATCCCTCCCTCCGATCCGAGCCCGTGGGAGGAGCACGCCGTCACGCTCGGCCGCGCCTTCCCCGCCGATCGCGCCACCGGGGTGCCCGCCCGCGTGGTGATCTACCGCATGCCCGTGGTGGGGCGCGTGGAGGGCACGCGGGACACCGCCGAGTTCGTGGGCATGGTGCTCGCCGAACAGGCGGCCGGGCTCCTGGGCGTCCAGCCCTGGGACGTGGACCCGGACTACCCGCGCGACTAGCTCAGTTCTCCCGCACCTCAACGCTCACCTCGTGCGCCGTGGCCCCGTCTGGCGCGGCCGGCAGCACCGCCACCAACTCGCCCTCCGCAATCGCCCCCGAGGCCACGAGCGCCCCGTGCAACCCCTGGTCCGCCTCCACCGCCAGCGCCGCGGCCCCGTCCAGTTCCGTCAGTGCCACAGTTCCCCTCGCCGGGACGACGACGTCCCTCACCTCCCCAGCACCACCGTCAGGTCCGTAGGGGGTCACCCGGGCCGGGGCGTCGTCGTCGTGGGGGTTGGCGAGGACGAGGGCGAGCCGCTCCGCGCCACCCGCGCTGCCGGGAAGGGCGGACGTGAGGCGCGCTGCCGGCAGGGTGGCGCTGACCCACGCTGCCTCGGCCCCGCCGTCGGAGAGGGAACGGAGCACCTGCGCGCTGGCGACCACGGGGTGGTCGGAGGTGACGGAGACGGCGTGCTCGCCAGGGGGGAGGCCGTCGAGGTTGACGTCGAAGACGGCGCCGGGGTCCACGGTGACGGCGACCGCGCCGGGGATCGGCGCCTCCCCGGAGGCGGTGAGCAGGGCGAGGGCCACGGTGGCCGGGGTGGTGCCGGGGTTGAGGATGCGGACCAGGCCGGGGGCGCTGGGCGCCTCGGATCCCTCCGCCGGGGCGGCGAGGGAGACGCCGGGGATCACGAGCTCCAGTGCTGGGGGCGCGGTGGGGCCGATGGTGTCCACGCCGTGGCCGGTGAAGCCGTCCAGGCGGGAGTGGAGGACGCTCGCGCCCACGGAGCCACCGGAGGCCTGGACGCGGAGGGCGAGGCGCTCGAGCGTGGCATCGGAGGCCTCCAGCAGGTAGGTCTCGGCGGCGCCGGGGGCGAGTACGAGGCCGGCGAGCATGGGGACGTCCACGGGGCCGAGCGGCCCCCAGCCACTCACGTCCACGGTGATCGGGGTCTCGGAGGGGTTGGCGAGCGTGAGGGCGGCGGAGGAACCCACCACGGTGGAGCCTCCCACGAGCCACTGCTCGCCCTCGGCCGGGGCGCAGGGAAGCGCCGTGAGGGAGCGGAGGTCGCCCGCATCGGAGCGCCAGAGGCCGGCCGCGTCCACGAGTCCCGCCACCCCCTGGACGGGGCGGGCCACCAGCATGGCGCCGGGATCGGAGGGGGTGAGCTGCGCGATCAGGGCCTCGGATCCCTCGAGCTCGATCGGCTCCGCCCCCGCCTGGAGCCGGGCAGAGGAGGGGGTGTCCTCGCGGGGGACGGCGGCGGCGGTGAGTGCCGCGGTGGAGGTGACCGGGATGGGGGTGAACTCGGAATCGTACGCGGTGGCGCCCTCGGGGATCACGGGGGCGGGGGCGCACACGAGCCGGAGCACGCCCGCGGGCACGGGATGCACCTGGACGCGGGAGGTGGAGGGCGCGGCGGGCGGGGCCACCTGATCGGCGTAGGTCACGGCGGCGGCCCCCGCGCCCACGAGCACCAGGGCGGAGAGTGTGGCACCGAGCGTGCGCATGCGGGACATCACGCCACCTCCTGACGCCGGCGGACGGGGATCGCGAGCAGCGCGGTGGCCCCCAGGATGAGGGCCTGGGCGATGGACCAGGCGAGCCGCCCGGGGGGCTCGTAGGAGAGCACCGCCTCGCCACCCGCCTCCGGGAGGGCGAACGCCTGCTGCCAGCCGTGGTTGGCGGCCGGGGCGCGGGAGCCGTCCACCGTGAGCAGCCAGTGGGGATCTGCGCGCTCGGTCAGCACCAGGAGGCGGTGCGGGGCGCCGCGCTCGATGCTGGCGGCGGCGCCCACGCGCTGGGAGGGGATCTCCTGGGTGAGCGTGCCATCCGACTCGCGCACTGTGATCCGGTGCATGGAGGATGCGGCGGCCTCGGCGCCGGCGGATGCGGAGGTGCCGGCGGAGGCCTCGGCGCCCTCGGCACCGGGAGCGCCCTGGGCGCCTGCCCCGGAACCGGCATCCGTGGACACGCGCCACACGGTGCCCGCATCGGTCTCGCCCACGCGAACGATCCCCGGCGTGGCGTCGAGGGCCGCCACCACCTCGCCGCGGCGCAGTTCCGCTCCGGGGGCGGTCTGGGCGGGCACCAGCACCACGCCCACGCCGTGCTGGGCGAGCCGCTCCCCACCCCTCCCGGCCACGGCCATCGAGAGCTCGGAG
>JAUNRP010000143.1 GCA_030544165.1 bacterium | reverse complement strand
TGAAGCGCGGGAACGCCTTGGCGCCCGCGTACACCGCTGCGTCCTCGAGCTCCTCCTCGATGCGGAGGAGCTGGTTGTACTTGGCCACGCGCTCGGAGCGGGCCGGTGCACCGGTCTTGATCTGGCCGGAGTTGGTGGCAACCGCGAGGTCCGCGATGGTGGTGTCCTCGGTCTCACCGGAACGGTGCGAGGTCATCGAGCGGTAGCCGTTGCGGTGCGCGGTGTCCACGGCGTCCAGGGTCTCGGTGAGGGTACCGATCTGGTTCACCTTCACGAGCAGGGCGTTCGCGGCGCCCATGTCGATGCCGCGCTGGAGGCGCTCCGGGTTGGTGACGAACAGGTCGTCGCCCACGAGCTGCACGCGGTCGCCCACCTTCTGGGTGAGGGCCACCCAGGCGTCCCACTCGTCCTCGGAGAGCGGGTCCTCGATGGAGACCAGCGGGTAGTTGGACACCAGGTCCTCGTAGTAGCTGAGGATCTCGTCCGTGGAGAGCGCGCGGCCCTCCATCTGGTAGGCGCCATCGCGGAAGAACTCGGTGGCCGCCACGTCCAGCGCCAGCGCCACGTCCTCGCCCGGCGTGTAGCCGGCCTTCTCGATCGCCTCGAGGATGAGGTCGAGCGCCGCACGGTTGGTCTCCAGGTTGGGGGCGAAGCCACCCTCATCGCCGAGTCCTGTGGCGAGCCCGCGGCCCTTGAGCACCGACTTCAGCGAGTGGTAGACCTCGGATCCGCAGCGCACGGCCTCCTTGAAGGAGTCGAACCCGATGGGGGCGATCATGAACTCCTGGATGTCAACGTTGGAGTCCGCGTGGGAGCCGCCGTTGAGGATGTTCATCATGGGAACGGGCAGCAGGTGCGCGTTCGGGCCGCCGAGGTAGCGGTAGAGCGGCAGTTCCGCGTAGTCGGCAGAGGCGCGGGCAACGGCGAGCGAGACGCCCAGGATGGCGTTGGCGCCGAGCTTGGACTTGTTGGTGGTGCCATCCAGATCGAGCATTGCCTGGTCGATCGCACGCTGGTCGGTGGACTCCATTCCGAGGATCTCGGGGGCGATCTCCTCGAGTACCGCGTCCACTGCGTCCGAGACGCCCTTGCCGCCGTAGCGGCCCTTGTCGCCATCACGGCGCTCGTTCGCCTCGAACGCGCCCGTGGATGCGCCGGAGGGAACTGCTGCACGCGAAACGGTGCCGTCCTCGAGCATGATCTCGACCTCCACGGTGGGGAAACCGCGCGAGTCGAGGATTTCACGTGCTCCAACAGCTTCGATGCTGGCCACTGGTTCTCCTTTTGTCTTCGTGACGCTTACCCGGCCAGCCTATGGGCATCGGGCCAGGAACCGGCAGGCCTTTCCGCCCACGATTCGCCCCTTTAGCCAGTGGCGGAAGTGCTATGCCTCACCCTCGCCGCGTGCTGCAGCCTCCTCGGCCGCCCCCGCCGCCGCCACGAACGCCGCCAGCCACGCGCGCAGCTCGCCGTCCGGGTCTCCGCCGCGTACGGCCACGTCCAGAAGCGCCTCTCCCAGCACTGCCCCCTCCGGTTCCGCCGACGACGCCTCCCGGGCCAGGTCCGCCACGTCCAGTCCCGCCTTCCCCACCTTCTCGGCCACCTTGGGGAGGGCAACCGTGGGCGGGGTACCGCGTGGGATCCGGGCGAGCGAGGCGGCCAGTTCGCGGCCCTTGGTGTCCGTGGAGCCCTTCGCCTCGCGCTCGGCCCGCTTCACGTTCTCCCAGTTGGCGTAGAGCTCGTCCTCGGTGGTGAGCTCCACGCCCTCGAACACGTGGGGGTGGCGGCGCACCAGCTTGGCCACGAGGGAGTTGGCCACGTCGTCGATCGTGAAACCGCCCTCTGCGCGGGTGCGGTCCTCCGCCACCCGGGCGTGGAAGACCACCTGGAGGAGGAGATCGCCGAGTTCCTCCACGAGTTCGTCCCAGTCCTCGCGGTCCACGGCGTCCGCCACCTCGTACGCCTCTTCCAGGGCGTAGGGGATGAGGGAGGCGTGGGTCTGCTCGGCGTCCCAGGGGCACCCGCCGGGCGAACGCAGCCGATCCATGACGGCCACCGCCTCGAGGAGACGCAGCCCACGCGCGCGTCCGGACGGAAGGTGAGTTCCGCCGTCGGGAGAGGGTGACGGGAGGTGAGTTCCGCCGTCGGGAGTGGACCGCGCAACGGGGGTTCCGCCGTCGGGAGTGGGCATTCTCAGCGGGAGGTGGGGGTGGCGATCCACTCGGCCATGACGGGCTGGAACGGCTCGCCGTCCTCGGAGCCCGTGAGGCCGTAGCGCGGGTTGACGGTGACGTCCACGTTGGTGAGGGCATCGCCGGCGGCGGCGCTGAAGTCCGGGTCAACGGTGCCGTTCTGGAGGCCGGAGAACCAGAACTGGGCGCGCAGGCCGTCGTAGAGGGCGTCGGAGACATCGTCAGGACCCACGGCGGGATCTCCGTATATGGCGCGGCTCTCGTTGACCATGCCGAGCAGTTCCTGCTCGGAGATGCCCTCGCCGTACTCCTCGGCCAATGGCTCGAGCGCGCGGCCCATCGCGAGGATGCTCAGCGCTCCGGCGGGGGTGACATCGCCTCCGAGGACGGTGCGCACATCCTGGACGAGTGCGGAGACCTCGCGATCCGTCACGCGCTCGCCGTTGACCACGGCGGCGGTTCCGGGCGCCTGGCACCCGGCGAGGGCGGCGGCGGCCACGGCGGCGACGGCGGCGAGGCGGGCGGGCGTGCGGATCACAGTTCCTCCTGGGATGGGGTCTCTCCGGTCATCCTAGCCCCCGGTGGGGGCGGCGCTGCCGATGGGGCGCAGGATCGCGATGAGCTCCTCGAGCCACGTGAGCAGTGGGGCGTCGCTCAGCGGTGTGCCGCCGAGCCTGGCGGTGGTGGGGAAGGGGATGAGGGCCGCGCGGATCGCGGGCTTGAGGATCGTGCCCGGGTGGAGGCGCTTGAGGCGCAGTTGCGCGGATTCGGGGATCTCGAGTGGGGAGATGCGCACGTACTTGCCCTGGCCGGTCATCTCCGCGAGGCCCACCTCGCGGGCGTGGTGGCGCAGGCGTGCCACGGAGAAGAGGCGCTCCACGGGCTCGGGGATGGGGCCGTAGCGATCGGTGAGCTCGGCGCGGACGGCCTCGAGGTCCGCGTCAGAGTCTGCGGCCGCGATCTTGGAGTAGGCCTCGAGGCGGAGGCGCTCGTGGGCGATGTACTCGTGGGGCACGTGGGCGTTGATGGGCAGTTCGATGCGCACGTCCGCCCGCTGGGTGTCCTCCCCCTTGAACCCGGCCACGGCCTCGGAGACCATGCGGACGTAGAGGTCGAACCCCACGCCGGCGATGTGGCCGGACTGCTCCCCGCCCAGCAGGTTTCCGGCGCCGCGGATCTCGAGGTCCTTCATGGCCACCTGGATGCCGGCGCCCAGGTCCGTGTGGGCGGCGATGGTGGTGAGGCGATCGTGGGCGGTCTCGGTGAGGGTGTGGTCCGGCGGGTAGAAGAAGTAGGCGTAGGCGCGTTCGCGCCCACGGCCCACGCGGCCGCGGAGCTGGTGCATCTGGGAGAGGCCGAACTGGTCCGCCCGGTCCACGATCAGGGTGTTGGCGTTGGAGATGTCCAGCCCGGTCTCCACGATGGTGGTGCACACCAGCACATCGAAGTCCCCGTTCCAGAAGTCCACGATCACCTTCTCGAGCTGGTGCTCGTTCATCTGGCCGTGGGCGATCGCGATCCGGGCCTCGGGGACCAGCTCCTGGATGCGGGCGGCGGTGGCTCCGATCGTCTTCACCTTGTTGTGGACGAAGAAGACCTGGCCCTCGCGGAGGAGCTCGCGGCGGATGGCCGCAGCCACCTGGCGGTCCTCGTAGGGGCCCACGAACGTGAGCACGGGGTGGCGCTCCTCCGGCGGGGTGGCGAGCGTGGACATCTCCCGGATGCCGGTGATGGCCATCTCGAGCGTGCGCGGGATGGGGGTGGCGGACATGGCGAGCACGTCCACGTTGGTGCGGAGCTGCTTGAGGGTCTCCTTGTGCTCCACGCCGAACCGCTGCTCCTCATCGATCACCACCAGTCCGAGGTCCTTGAAGCTGACCTCCCCGGTGAGGAGGCGGTGGGTGCCGATCACCACGTCCACGGTTCCGGCCGCGAGACCCTCGCGGGTCTCCGCGGATTCCTTGGCGGACTGGAAGCGGGAGAGCGCGCGAACGGTGATGGGGAAGCCGGCGTAGCGCTCGGAGAAGGTCTCGAAGTGCTGCTGCACCAGCAGTGTGGTGGGGACGAGGATCGCCACCTGCTTGCCGTCCTGGACGGCCTTGAAGGCGGCGCGCACGGCGATCTCGGTCTTGCCGTAGCCCACATCCCCGGAGATGAGGCGGTCCATGGGGACCGGCTTCTCCATGTCCGCCTTCACCTCATCGATGGTGACGAGCTGGTCCGGTGTCTCCGAGTAGGGGAAGGCATCCTCCAGCTCCCGCTGCCACGGGGTGTCCGGGCCGTACTGATGGCCCGCGGTGGCGGTGCGGGCGGCGTAGAGGCGGATGAGTTCCGCGGCGATCTCTCGTACGGCCCGGCGGGCCTTGGACTTGGTGGAAGCCCAGTCGCTGCCTCCCATGCGGTTCAGGGGTGGGGACTCTCCGCCGGAGTAGCGGGTGACCTGATCGAGGGAATCGGTGGGGACGAACAGCCGGTCCCCCGCCTGGCCCCGCTTGGAGGGGGCGTACTCGATCACCATGTACTCGCGGGTGGTGGCGTCCTTGCCTCGTCCCACGGTGCGCTGGACCAGTTCCACGAACTTCCCCACGCCGTGTTGATCGTGGACCACGTGGTCCCCCGGCTTGAGGGCGAGCGGGTCCACCACGTTCTTCCGGCGGGCGGGCATCTTGCGCATGTCACGCGTGGAGGTTCCGGCGCGGCCGGTGAGGTCCGCCTCGGTGACCACGGCCAGTTTGAGTGCCGGGGCCACGAGTCCGGGGCCGGCGGAGGCGGTGGTCACGTGGACGATCCCGGGCTCGGGCGGGGACTCGATCCCCTCGGTGATGCGGGCGGGCACGTCCACGGCGCCGAGCTGCTCGGCCATCCGGCGGCCCGGTCCGGGACCCTCGGTGGTGAGGACCAGGCGCCAGCCTTCACGGGTGAGGTTCCGGATATCCGCGAGCGCGCCCTCCACGTTGCCGCGGTAGGCACGCACGTCCCGTGCGCCGATGGTGTTGGTGTGGGCGCGGGATTCTCGGGAGGGTGCGCCAGATTCTGGCGCACCCTCACGGGAATCTGGCGCACCCTCAGCGAAGCTCTCCAGGTCCGCGTCCTGCGGGAGGGCGGTGAGCTGCCACCAGCCCAGCCCTCGGGTCAGGGCCACCGCGCGTGCCTCCGCGATCTCCGCGTAGCTCGCCTCGTTGAGGGAGACCGGGATCTTCCCGCCGGCCGCCGCGGATGTCCAAGCCGCCGCCAGG
>JAUNRP010000142.1:3619-5465 GCA_030544165.1 bacterium | reverse complement strand
GTCGGCCACCACGTGGTTGGAGTACTCCGGGATCAGGAGCTCAACATCCACGCCCCGCTCCACCGCCCTGAGCATCGCCTCCACGAACGTGTCGTCCGGGAGGAAGTAGGCCTGGGTGATCCTCACGGAGATGTTCGCCCGCTCGATCGCCTCGATGTACGAGCCACGCACCGGGAACAGCAGCCGGTCCGGCAGGTTCTGCAGAGCCCGGATTCGCGGCTCCCATGACCGCGCCCCCCGGTCCGGGAGCTCGGGGTGGTGGCGCTTCCGGTTCGAGTTCCAGAAGTCCGTGAAGGCGTTGGTCAGCTCCCACACGGACGGCCCCTCCACCCGCACGTGCGTGTCCCTCCACGAGTCCGCATAGAGCCTGCCGATGTTGTACCCGCCCACGTACCCGATCCGCTCATCCACCACCAGCAGCTTGCGGTGGTCCTTGGCGTAGGTCCGGATCGCGAACGGGTTGCCGGGGGTGAGGATGGGGAAGGAGAGCACGTTGACCGAGGGGTCGAACCTCTTGAAGCTCCTCGGCACCACCAGGTTCGCGAACGAGTCGTAGACCGCGTACACCTCCACCCCGCGCCGGGCGGCCGCCGTGAGTTCGCGCTTGAACTCCTCGCCCACGTCATCGCCCTTCCAGATGAACGTCTCGAAGTAGATGGAGGTGGAGGCCCCCCGGATGTCCGCGAGCATCGAATCGTAGAGGTGGTCCCCATCGGTGAACACCGCGAACTGGTTTCCCCCCGGCGCCACCACCTCGGCGGGGACCGCGCGCGGGAACTCCCCGGTGGGGGGCTCGCGCCGTTTCCGAATCCGGTCCACGGCCACCACGCCCGCAGCGGCCGCGAGTGGCACCGCGATCGACACCCACAGCGCCTCACGCGCCAGCCAACGCAGCTTCGTGCCCGTGACGAGGGGTTCGGTCATGGCGCCAGCGTAACCGCCCACCGGTCGCCGTGATCACCGGGGCGCGGCCGGACCGTAGACTCGGCCCCATGTTTGATCGCCAAGAGGTGGCCCGCGTGGCCGGACTCGCCCGGATCGACCTGACCGAGGAGGAGATCACCCAGTTCGCGCAGGAACTCGGCGTGATCACCGCCGCCATCCAGAAGGTCAGCGAGATCGTCACCCCCGAGGTCCCCGCCACCTCCCACCCCATCCCCCTGACCAACGTGATGCGCGACGACGTGCCAAGCCAGCCGTTCGACGTCGAGAAGGCGCTCGCCTCGGCCCCCGCCAGCGAGGACGGCCTGTTCCTGGTCCCGCAGATCCTGGGGGAGGAGTAGATGAGCGAGCTGACCCGACTGGACGCCGCACGCCTCGGTGAGCTGCTCACGGCAGGCGAGGTCTCCGCCGTCGAGGTGACGGACGCGTTTCTCGCGCGGGTGGGGGAGGTGGACGGTCCCGTCCACGCGTTCCTTCAGATCGACGACGACGGCGCCCGAGCTGCGGCTGCCGAGATCGACCGGGCGCGATCGGCCGGGGAGGCGCTGGGGCCGCTCGCGGGCGTCCCCATCGCGGTCAAGGACAACATGGTCACCGAGGGCCTGGAGACCACGTGCGCCTCGAAGATCCTGGAGGGCTGGATCCCTCCCTATGACGCAACGGTGGTCTCCCGCCTGCGGGCGGCCGGGATGCCGATCCTGGGCAAGACCAACCTGGACGAGTTCGCGATGGGCTCCTCCACCGAGTTCTCGGCGTTCGGGCCCACCCGCAACCCGTGGGACCTGGGGCGGATCCCGGGCGGCTCCGGAGGCGGATCGGCGGCCGCGGTGGCCTCGTTCCAGGCCCCGTTGGCGCTCGGCTCGGACACGGGCGGCTCCATCCGCCAGCCCGCGGCGGTGACCGG
>JAUNRP010000142.1:0-3519 GCA_030544165.1 bacterium | reverse complement strand
GGCGCGGAGATCGTGGAGGTCTCCTGCCCCTCGTTCGACTACTCGCTCGCCGCCTACTACCTGGTGCTCCCGGCGGAGGCCTCCTCCAACCTCGCCCGCTTCGACGGCATGAAGTACGGCCTGCGGGTGGAGCCCTCGGAGGGTCCGGTGACCGCCGAGCGCGTCATGGCCGCCACCCGCGGCGCCGGGTTCGGCCCGGAGGTGAAGCGGCGGGTCATCCTCGGCACGCACGCGCTCTCCGCCGGGTACTTCGATGCGTACTACGGCTCGGCGCAGAAGGTGCGCACGATCATCCAGAGCGACTTCGCGGCGGCGTTCGCGCAGGCTGACGTGCTCGTGTCCCCGGCGGCGCCCACCACGGCGTTCCGGTTCGGGGAGAAGATGGACGATCCGCTCGCCATGTACCTGAACGATGCCGCCACCACGCCCGCGAACATGGCGGGCGTCCCGGCCATGTCCCTGCCCTCCGGCCTCGCGGACGACGGCCTGCCGGTGGGCTTCCAGATCATCGCCCCGGCGCGGGAGGACGCCCGGATGTATGAGGTGGCGGGACCGCTGGAGCGCGCGCTCGAGGAGAGGTGGGGCGGCCCGCTGCTCGAGGTGCACCGGGCGGCGCTGGACTCCGCCCTGGCTTCCGGGCTGCCAGCATCGGCCGGGCTGCCAGCGTCCGGCGCAGTCCCAGCACCCTCCGCCGCGGAAGGAGCGGACCGATGACCGAGCTCATGGACTATGACGAGGCGGTGGCCCGCTTCGATCCGGTGATCGGCCTCGAGGTGCATGTGGAGCTCTCCACCGCCACCAAGATGTTCGATTCCGCCCCCGTGACCTTCGGGGCGGAGCCCAATACGCAGGTCACCCCGGTGTCCCTTGGCCTGCCCGGGGCGCTGCCGGTGGTCAACCGCACGGCGGTGGAGTACGCGGTCCGGCTCGGGCTCGCGCTCGGCTGCCAGATCGCGGAGACCTGCCGGTTCGCCCGGAAGAACTACTTCTACCCGGACGTGCCCAAGAACTTCCAGACCTCCCAGTCCGATGAGCCCATCGCGTTCGACGGCCACCTGGACGTGGAACTCGCGGACGGCACGGTCTTCCGCGTGGAGATCGAGCGCGCCCACATGGAGGAGGACGCCGGCAAGAACACGCACGTGGGCGGCTCCACCGGGCGCATCCACGGCGCCGAGTACTCGCTCGTGGACTACAACCGCGCCGGAGTGCCGCTGGTGGAGATCGTGACCCGTCCGCTCGCGGGCGTGGGGGAGCGGGCGCCCGAGGTGGCCGCCGCCTACGTGGAGCACCTCCGGGAGATCGTGCGGGCGCTCGGGATCTCCGAGGCCCGCATGGAGCGCGGCAACGTGCGCGCCGATGTGAACGTCTCGCTGCGGCCCTCACCGTCCGCCCCGCTGGGGACGCGCACCGAGACCAAGAACGTGAACTCCTTCCGCTCGATCGAACGCGCGGTGCGCTACGAGATCCGGCGCCAGGCCGCAGTGCTGGCGGCCGGCGAGTCCGTGGTCCAGGAGACCCGCCACTGGCACGAGGACTCGGGGGAGACCTCGTCCGGGAGGGTCAAGTCAGACGCCGAGGACTACCGCTACTTCCCGGAACCCGATCTGCTCCCCATCGTCTGCAGCCCCGACTGGGTGGACGGGATCAGGGCGAGCCTGCCGGAACTGCCAGCCGACCGTCGTCGGCGGCTGAAGGCCGAATGGGGCGCCAGCGACCTCGAGATGCAGGAGATGGCCAACGCCGGAGCCCTCGGGCTGATCGAGGAGACCATCGGCGCCGGTGCCGCCGCAGGGGATGCCCGCAAGTGGTGGATGGGCGAACTCTCGCGCCTCGCCAACGCCCGCGGGGTGGAGCTGGGCGAGCTCGGCGTATCGGCGGCCGACGTGGCGGACGTGTCCGGCCGGGTCCGGTCCGGCGAGCTCAACGACCAGCTCGCGCGCCAGGTCTTCGAGGGGGTCCTCGCGGGCGAGGGGAGCCCCGGAGAGGTCATCTCCCGCCGCGGTCTGGTCCTCGTTTCCGACGACGGCGCCCTCCTTGCGGCGATCGACGATGCGATTGCGGCGAACCCCGGGGTGGTGGCCTCCATCCAGGGCGGCCGGGTCCAGGCGATCGGAGCGCTGGTTGGTGGCGTCATGAAGGCGACCCGGGGCCAGGCGGACGCCGCCCGGGTGAAGGAACTGATCGCGCAGAAGCTCGGGATCTAGGGGGACCAGATGATCCAGATGAGCCCGTCCAACACGGTGATCCTGCGGGTGGAGGCCCCCAGCGAGACCGGTGTGACCGCGCAGATCGTGGCGGAGCTCGCGCTCGCGGGTGCGGCGCTGCGCGGCATGGACGTGGAGGGCGGTGGTGGCTCCACGGTGATGCTGGACATCACGTGCGACACGCGATCGCCGGAACACCAGCAGGTGGTGGTGGAGCGCCTCGAAACGGTCCCGGGGGTTCGGGTGCTCCGGTCCCAGGACGCCACCTTCCTCGCCCACGACGGCGGGAAGATCGAGGTGGCGCTCAAGGCGCCGATCCGCAACCGCGCGGACCTCTCGCGGGTCTACACCCCGGGGGTGGCGCGGGTGTGCACCGCGATCGCGGAGGATCCGGCGAGGGCGCGGGAGCTCACGATCAAGCGGAACACCGTGGCGGTGGTGACGGACGGGACGGCCGTGCTCGGACTCGGCGATATCGGCCCGGCAGCGGCACTCCCCGTGATGGAGGGCAAGGCGGCGCTGTTCAAGCAGTTCGCCGGCGTGGATGCGTGGCCGGTGTGCCTCGACACCACGGATACCGAGGAGATCATCCGCATCGTTGAGGCGATCGCCCCCGTGTACGGCGGGATCAACCTGGAGGACATCGCGGCGCCGCGGTGCTTCGAGATCGAGGCGCGGCTGCGGGAGAAGCTCGATATCCCCGTGTTCCACGATGACCAGCACGGCACCGCGATCGTGGTGCTTGCGGCGCTCATCAACGCGCTCCAGGTGGTGGGCAAGGACCTCGCCGATGTGCGGGTGGTGGTCTCCGGCGTGGGGGCGGCGGGCTCCGCCATCATCCGGCTCCTGCTGGCCCAGGGCGCACGGGACGTGGTGGGGTACGGGCGCACCGGGGCGCTGCACGCCGGTATCGAGACCGAGGATCCGAACCGCCGCTGGCTGGCGGAGAACACCAATCCGCGCGGCGTCACCGGCTCCCTGGTGGAGGGCCTGGCGGGCGCGGATGTCTTCATCGGAGTCTCGCAGGGCAACATCCTGACGGGGGAGCACATCGCCACCATGGCGCCGGACGCGATCGTGTTCGCCCTGGCGAACCCCACCCCCGAGGTGGACCCGCTCTGGGCGGCGGCAAGCGCGGCAGTGGTGGCCACCGGGCGGTCCGACTACGCCAACCAGATCAACAATGTCCTCGCGTTTCCGGGGATGTTCCGCGGGCTCCTCGATGCCGGGGCGAGCGTCATCAGCGACGAGATCCTCCGGGTGGCAGCGGTGGCGATCTCCGAGTGCGTGCCGGCCGAGGCGCGCTCGGCGA
>JAUNRP010000141.1 GCA_030544165.1 bacterium | reverse complement strand
GACACCCACGGTGGGATGAGGACGGCCTCCTCGGGCTCGTCGTGGACGAGAGTCCACTCGAGAGTCTCGGCCCACCAGCGGGCGAGGGCTTGGGGATCGTGTGAATCGATGACGATCGTGTACCAGCGCAGTGCCATGGCCTGAGGCTACGCCCGCGGGGGCGGTGCCGCGCTGCGGGGGATCGGAGCTCCCCTCGAAGGCCCACTCCCGGCCCTCGGCCGCCTCTGACTGCGGCCGGCACCGCCCGCCCGCCGTCGGCTCTGCCCGCTCGCGCCGCGGCCGCCTCCTCATGACAACGGCGCTTGCCGATGAGAAATGCGTGTCGGAGCCGATTTTCGCGCCCGTGTCGCTGGCAAGTGTCGTTGTCATGAGTGAGGGGAGGGGCGGCGGGAAGGGGGCGTCGATCGACCAGATATCGTTATGTCTTGACAGGTTAACGATATGTCGTTATAGTTTCGTCAGGTCCAGATTGGGCCGCTGACGAAAGGAGCATCCCCCTATGAGGATGAACAACATGAACCAGAACATTGGCCGCGGCGGACGCCGCCGCGGGGGCCGTCGCTTCGATGAGCGCGGCATGGAATTCGGCCCGCGTGGCTACGGTCGGGGCGAGAGTCGCGGGCGTGGCGAAGGCTATGGCCGTGGCGAGCGCTACGGACGCGAGGGCTTCGGACCGGGTGAGCCCCGCCGTCGTGGTGAAGGCCGCGGCCGTGGCGAGGGTTTCGGACCGGGTGAGGGCCGCCGTCGGGGAGAGGGCTACGGCCGCCCCGGATACGGAGGCCACGGACCGGGCCACGGTGGGCGCGGGGGCGGACCCCGGCGCGCGCGCCGCGGTGACGTCCGGATCGCGGTGCTGCTGCTGCTCGCCGAGCAGCCCAGCAACGGCTACCAGATGATGCAGGAGCTCTCCGAGCGCTCCGAGGGCGCCTGGCGCGTGAGTTCGGGTGCGATGTACCCGGCGCTCGCCCAGTTGCAGGACGAGGGTCTGGTGGAGCAGTTCGAGCAGGACGGACGGCAGATGCTGCGCCTCACCGATGCCGGCGAGGCCCAGGTGAGCGCGCATGGCGACAAGCCGAAGCCCTGGGACCAGGCGGCACACGCCCAGTCCGAGCGCGGCGGCGATGCGCTGCGGACCGCGATGGGCCAGCTGATGCTCGCCGTCAAGAGTGTGGAGCGTGCGGGTGATCCGCAGCTTGCGGCCACGGCCGCCACCACGCTGGACGACGCCAAGCGCTCCCTGTACCGGCTGCTCGCGGATGGGCCTGAGGCTGACGCGGAGGGTGATGGAGCGGGCGCGGACGCTGAGTAGCGAGTCTTCGGTAGCTAGCGCTGCCAGGAGACGGTCAGGCCCTCGCGCTCTCCGAAGCGTTCGAGGTGCCTGCCCACCACGTTCTCCACGAGGGTGAGGCCCGCCTCCTCGGGGGCCTCTGCCCGCAATGACAACTGATCATCGGCACCTGCGACCACGTCGCAGGTGCCTTTCGTTTCCCCGTCCTCTCCACGGAACGTGAGGCGGTGGCCGCCGTCAATCTCGAGGGCGGGGGTCCTGCGCGAGAGATGGGACACGAGTTGCTTGGCGAAGCGGGCGGGGCGCTCGGTGGAGACCTCTGCAACTGAGGTGAACTGCGTGGTCATGGGACTCCTTCGTAGTCTCGTTCTATCGCATGAAGTATCGCGTGCCCTCGGCTCACCCACTCCCGGGGCAGATCTCTTCAGGCTTATCTCTTCAGGCCCGCGCCCGCGTCATGATCACGGCCACCATCACCCGATTCTTCACGCCGAGCTTGTCCTGCGCGGCCGTGAGGTGCGACTTCACCGTGCTCTCGGACAGGTGGAGCCGGGCAGCGATTTCGCCGTTTCCCAGGCCCTGCGCCACGAGCGCGGCCACCTCCCGCTCGCGGTCCGTCAGGCGCGCCACCAGCGCGTGTGCTGCTTGGCGTTCCCTACTGCCGAGGTCCGAACCCACATGGTCCAGAAGCTGCCGCGCCGTACGACGGGAGAGAGCCCCCTCACCCGCCGCCACCGCCTGCACGGCGGCGATCAACTCCCTGGGATCCTCACTCTTGAGTAGGAACCCACTCGCCCCAGCGGCGGCGGCGCGGATCGGTTCATCGTTCGCGTCGAAGGTGGTCACGATCACCACCTCGGGTGCACCGGGTAACTCGCGGATGCGAGCGGTCGCCTCCAGGCCATCCATCACCGGCATCGCGATGTCCATCAGCACCACATCCGGACGGTGTGCGAGCACGGCCTCAATCGCCTCAGCGCCGTTGTGCGCCGTCCCCACCACGCTGAGGGCACCCCTGCTCCCCTCGCCGAGCAGGAACTCGAGCCCGGAGCACAGCAGCGGATCGTCATCCACCACCAGTACCCGTACGGGCCGCTCCGCGCTCATGACTACCGAGGCTACCGCTCGCCACCCCCGCCATCTGCGCCGGACCACGGGAGGTGCACCCGCACCACGAACTCGCGCGGCCCCGGCACCACCTGAACCGTGCCCCCGAGCGCTGCCGCCCTCTCCCTGATCCCGGCCAGCCCCGTCCCTCCCGACGGCGGAGCTCCCCCCGCGTCATCCCCCTCACCCACCGCTGCGGTCCTTCTCGCGTAATCTCCCTGACCCACCGCGTGAGCCCGCCCCGCGTCATCTCCCTGACCCGACGGCGGCACCCACCGCTGGTCCTCCGTCCCACCCTGCGCGGAGGTGCTGGGGTCCGGGGGCACGCCGAGCACCGGATTCCCCACCTCCACCTCGATTCCTCTGCCGGGCCCGCCCGCAACCCGAACTCGAACCGGAGCGGTGGAGGCGTGTTTCTGGGTGTTGGTGAGGAGCTCCTGCAGGATCCGGTACACCGCATGCACCAGGACGGGCGGGGCATCCCCCGGGCGATCGATCATCACCGAGGAGGCGAGCGGACGGCCGGCCCCCACCACGCGCTCGATCATGCCCACCACGTCCTCGAGGGACTGCGGGAGATGGGTTCCGCGAGCGCCGCTCGCCGGATCCCGCATCACCTGGACGAGCGAGCGCAGATCGTCCACCGTCTGCTGCGACGCCTCCCGGATCAGCCGCGCACGATCCTCCAGGTGGGGGTCGCCCTCTGCAGCGAGTTCCAGGCCTCCGGCGTACACGTTGATCATCGAGAGCCGGTGCCCGATCACATCGTGGATCTCGCGGGCCATCATCTCCCGCTCCTCCTTGCGGCTCAGCGCCTCCTCCATACGGCCCATCGAGGCGCCGCGCTCCTCGAGGTCCTCGCGCGAGGCCGCCAGCCGGCGCCTGCTCTCGGCCAACTGCTCCCGATACCGCCCAACGAAACCGATGATCACCGGAACCAGCACCACCACCAGGTACAGGGTGACCACACTCGTGATGTTGAGATCCACCGGCCGGGTGATGTCCCCCTCCGGGACGCCGGAGAAGAGCCGCACCACAGAGTCCTGACCCCTGGTCCCACGGGAGTCGAGGGCGAAGAACACGGCCATTCCCACCGCGTGGAACCCCACGGCCATGGCGATGGTACGACCGGTGGCCCGGCGGATAAGCGTTGGGAGGGCGAACGCCATGATGGGCCCGATGGGCAGCAGCAGCTGCATCAGGCCGAGATCCCAAGCGATGCGGGGGTAGCGCCAACGCAGCAGCAGAAGCAGTGGGCCCAGGAACGCGGCGGTCAGGCCGAGCCCGATCCAGACCCCACCGAGGGTGTGGAGCCATCCCTCCGCCTCGACTGCCTCGTGGCGGTACCGCGCGGAGCCGACACTGAGGACGGCCAAGACCCACGCTCCCGCCACCACGGCACTGTGCCACAGGCCCCGGACCACACGAGACGACCCCGGCGCCACGGGACGGCCGGGACCAGCCGGGGCGTCGTCGTCGTAGGGAGTGGACATGAGCCAACGGTAGGGCCTGCCACCCGCGCGAACCATCGTGCGATCGGTCCGGTACGGGCGGTGCGGATCTCGCACTTTCGGTCAGTGGGGTCCGGCCGATTGCCGGATACGGCGGGAGGGGGCGGTGGAGTTGGCTGTGGGGGTCAGATCCTGCGAGTTCAAGGAGGCAGCCATGAGGCGGTCCGCAACCCCATCCCAGCCCGATCCATCCGCACCGTGGGGCGAGCCGCCTGCGGCGCCCGAGCCGCCGAAGCGCTCGTGGTTCGCGCGGCACAAGATCCTCACTGGGGTGCTGGGTGTGGTGGCGATCGGTGTGCTCGCGGCCGCGCTCGGAGGCGGCGACGGCGAGCCCTCCTCGACCCCGACCCCGCCTGCCGCTGCGGTCGGGAGTCCCACAGACGCGGGTTCGCCGGCCGACTCGCAGGACCCCGGCGAGCCCGCCCCCGCCACCGAGGCGGTTGGGGGCTCGGAGGCTCCCGGGGTTCCGGAGGCTTCGGACGCTCCGGAGGAGGAGCCTGCGGTCCAGGAACCCGTGACTGCAGCGATCGGTGACGCCGTGGAGGTGGGGGACTTCACCGTCACCGTGACCGGGATCGAGGCTGGGATCGAGCGCGTGGGGAACGAGTACTTCGGCGATGAGGCGCAGGGCCAGTTCGTGAAGGTGAACCTCGCGGTCACGAACAACGGAGACTCCGCCGAGCACTTCCTGGACTCCCTCCAGAAGCTCATGGATGAGCAAGGGCGCGAGCATTCGTCGAGCAGTTCGGTGATCTACCTCGAGGACGAGAACCTCATGGCCACCCAGATCAACCCCGGCAACACTGCCGAGGGATCGTTGCTCTATGACATCCCGGCCGATGCCGTGCCCGCAGTGCTCAAGCTCGCCGGAGGATTCTTCGGCGGCGACGTGGAGGTGGCGCTGCGGTAGGCGTTCGGCGTCAGGTGCCGGCTTCAGGTGCCGGGTTGGACGGGGGCGTCGAAGGGGACGAGGAGTGCGCGCAGGTTGACGGCGAGGTCCTCGCGACGGTTGTCCGGGAGCGGATCGAGGATCTCGCGTTCGAATTCGAGGAGCTGGGCCATCGCTGCGTCCACCACCTTCTTGCCCTTGGGGGAGAGGCGTACGCGGACCACGCGGCGGTCCGAGGAGTCGGCCTCGCGGGAGACGAGCCCCTTCACCATGAGCCGGTCAATCCGGTTGGTCATGGTGCCCGAGGAGACCAGCGTTTCCTCCATGAGGCGGCCCGGGGTGAGTTCGAAGGGGGTGCCCGCGCGCCGGAGGGCCGAGAGGACATCGAACTCCCAGGCTTCGAGCTGGGAGGAGGAGAACGCCTTGCGCCGTGCGATCTCGAGGTGGCGGGTGAGTCGGCTGACGCGCGAGAACACCTCGAGGGGCGCCAGATCGAGGTCCGGGCGCTGTGCGTTCCAGGCCGCGATGATGCGGTCCACCTCGTCCTGTTGGGTCATGGCGAAGATTTTACTCGACATCAAGATATTCCGGGGCGGGCCCGGTTCATCCCGCCTGGAGTTCAAGGATCTGTGGCTTCCTGAAGGATCTGTGGACTTTAACCGTTAATACCCACAGATCCT
>JAUNRP010000140.1 GCA_030544165.1 bacterium | reverse complement strand
AGGAGCGCCGCGTCGGCTTCGCCCTCTAGCCCGACGACGGACCCTCACCTTCCGTACGCAGGCCCCCACCCGCCGTCGCCCCCACCCCCAACCCACCCGCTTGCGCCCGACCCACCCACGAGGTGCTCGGCATTCCTCACAGGTGCCCACGTGATGTCACTGCGCATGTGTGAGGAATCCCGAGCACCTTGCGGCGAAGGCGGGAGGGAGAGAGGGGCGGAGGGAGGACGGGAAGGAAGGGGCTGGGCCCGGGGTAGGAGAGAGGGACGCCCCTACGAGGTGAGCTTCAACCGGCCCAACCGGCGCGCGTGGTTGGCCTGGAGGCGGGCCAGGAGCGCAGCCTCGCGGGCCGCCGAATCCCCATCGCCGGGGATCAACTCGGCGAGTTCGGGGTGCTCGGCAAACAGGCGCCGCACCAGCATGATTCCCTCGCCCACCACGCGACGGCCCCACAGGGCCAGCCGGCTGGCGAGCTTCTCGTCCTCGGCCAGCACGGGTTGCAACGCCTCCGCCACGAAGTCCGTGTGACCCGGCACGCCGGCGGCCTCACGGACGCGCTCCGTGAGGTCACCGGGAAGTCCGTCCGCGAGCTCGTGGAGCAGGTCCTCGAGCAGGTTGAAGCCCACGTAGGTGCGCATGATGCGTTCCCACCAGTCGCGCGGCTCGGCCCGGACCATGAAGTCCTTCAGGATGGGCGCGAACTCCACCATCACGGCGCCCGGATCGTCGGCGTGCCTGATGATGAGGTCCTCCAGGAAGTCGAGCTCGGCCAGCTCGGCTGCGGCCATGCGGGAGAGCCGGAGGCGGGTGACGATGTCCGGGCTGACGCTCGCATCCTCGGCCAGGAGGGCGAAGGAACCGAGCGAGGCGTAGCCCGCGAATCCCACGAACGAGCGGATGGCCGAATCGGAGGGGCGCGCGGTCTCGGCAGAAGTCATGGCGCATAGCCTACGGCGCGGGGGGCGATGCGAGGCCCCCGAGCGGAGCGCCGCACCGAACCCCGACGCCGCCCCACACCCACGCCGCCCACGGAACCCCCACGCCGCCCACGTGACGTGTGCCACCGCCCGGGCGCCCGCACGCCCGGTAGGATGGACCCTGCAATCTGGTTGCCCGGTCGTACGTATGGCAGACCTTCCGCGCCGCGCCCCGCGCCGCGCCTCGTTCTTTCACGATCGGCTGCCAACGAACCGCGCTGACACGCGCTGGCGCCGAGCGTCCACTCGTGGACCTCCCGGCCGCCGCGTGCGCACGAGACAAGGGACACCATGACCCAGCACACCGATATCACGGGCATCGTCGCGATGCCCACCGCATCCCCGGACGATCACGAGGAGCAGACGCTCAACGTCCCCGGGGTCTACTTCTCCAACTTCGACCTCTCCGAGGACATCCTGGACGCGCTCCGGGACCTCGGAATCTCCCAGCCCTTCCCCATCCAGGCGATGACCCTGCCGGTGGCGCTCGAGGGCCGGGACATCATCGGCCAGGCAAAGACGGGCACCGGCAAGACCCTCGGATTCGGCCTGCCCCTCCTCCAGAAGGTGATCGCCCCCGGCGAGGAGGGCTGGGACGCACTCGGCCCGCACCAGGGCCGCCCCCAGGCCGTGGTGATCGTGCCCACCCGCGAGCTCGCGCTCCAGGTGGCCGGTGACCTCGAGGCCGTCTCCCGCCGCCGCAACCTCCGCATCGTCAAGGTGTTCGGCGGCCGCGCCTACGAGCCCCAGGTGGAGGCCCTCAAGGCCGGCGCCGAGGTGGTGGTTGGCACCCCCGGCCGCATGATCGATCTGCAGAACCAGAAGATCCTGGACCTCGGCCAGGTCCGCACCGCCGTCCTCGATGAGGCCGATGAGATGCTGGACCTCGGCTTCCTCCCGGACGTGGAGAAGATCCTGTCCAAGACCCCCGGCGGCCGCCAGACCATGCTCTTCTCGGCCACCATGCCCGGCGCCGTGGTGGCGCTCGCCCGCCGCTACATGCGCCAGCCCACCCACATCCGCGCCGCCGATCCGCGCGATCCCTCCAAGACCGTGGCCACGGTCAAGCAGGTGGTCTACCGCGCGCACGCCATGAACAAGGTGGAGCTCGTCTCCCGCGTGCTCCAGGCCCGCGGCCGCGGCCTCACCATCATCTTCGCGCGCACCAAGCGCACCGTGGCGAACGTGGCCGAGCAGCTCGAGGAGCGCGGCTTCGCCGTGGCCGCCCTGCACGGGGACCTCGGCCAGGGCGCCCGCGAGCAGGCCCTGCGTGCCTTCCGCAACGGCAAGGTGGACGTGCTCGTGGCCACGGACGTGGCCGCCCGCGGCATCGATGTGGAGGACGTCACCCACGTCATCAACTACCAGTGCCCGGAGGATGAGAAGATCTACCTCCACCGCGTGGGCCGCACCGGCCGCGCCGGCCAGTCCGGCACCGCCATCACCCTCGTGGACTGGGACGACACCCCCCGCTGGTCCCTCATCAACAAGGCCCTCGACTTCGGCAACGCCGAGCCCGTGGAGACCTACCACACCTCCTCCCACCTCTTCTCCGACCTCGACATCCCCGAGGACGTCACCGGCCGCCTCCCCCGCGCCGAGCGCACCCGCGCCGGCCTCGGCGCCGAGGTCCTCGAGAACGTGGAGGGCAACGTGGGCAAGGGTCCGCGCGGCGGTTCCCGCGGCGGCTCCCGCGGCGGGTCCAGCAGGAGTGGCCGTTCCCACGACGGCGGAGCCCGCGCTGGCAGGTCCGGCGGCGGTTCCAGCTCAGGCGAGTCAGACGCACCCGCACGGTCGGGACGGCCCCGGCGCCGCCGTCGTCGGGGAGCAGACTCCTAGAACGCGAGACGGCGCGATCAGGGGCGGATCACGTCCAGGTGCCCGGCCGCCTCGATCCGCTCCAGCACCTCGGGCTCGGTGAGCCCCTCCCCCAGGCGGTTGGGCTTGCCCGCGCCGTGGTAGTCGGAGGAGCCGGTGACCGCGAGCCCGAGGAGGTTCGCGAGCGCCCGCGCGCGCACACGCTCGGAGGGTGAATGGTCGCGGTGATCGGCCTCGATCCCGAACAGCCCCACGTCCCGTAACTCCGTGATCTCCTCGTCGGTCAGCGGAGCGGTGCGCCCGGACATGAAGGGGTGCGCGAGCACGGCCACGCCCCCGGCCGCCACGATCGCCTCCACCACCATGCGCGGCGTGGGCGCCTCGATGTGCACGTAGTACCGAGAACCCTTGGACATCGCCCCAGCGAACGCGGCCGTCCGATCCGGATAGACCCCCGCCGCGATGAGGGCATCGGCCATGTGCGGCCGCCCGATCGTGTCCGGGTCTCCGGCCTGGGCGAGGACCGCCTCCCACGTGATGGGGAAGTCCGCGGCGAGCGCCTCCACCATCGCGCGCGCCCGGCGGGGCCGTAGGGTCCGGTTGTCCTCGAGCAGGGGCGCGAGGCGGGCCGGATCGTGCAGGTAGGAGAGGATGTGGTGCGATCCGCCGTGCAGCGAGGAGGTCACCTCCGCCGCGCGCACCAGCGCCACGCCCGTCTCCCCGACGGCGGCGCTCGCCTCCTCCCACCCCGCGTCCGTGTCGTGGTCAGACAGGGCCACGACGGCGAGGCCCGCACCCTCCGCCGCGAGCATGAGTTCGCGGGGGGTGTCGGTGCCGTCGGAGCAGGTGGAGTGGGTGTGCAGGTCAATCCTCATGGCACGAGGCTAGCCAAGGAGCGGTACTCTCAGCGGGTGACGACTCCCCCTGCGCCAACGCCGGACTCCCGCCCCACGCGACCGGAGCGGCTGGACCGCCTCCCGTGGACGCGGCTGCACACCAAGCTGCTGGGTGGCTCCGGCGTGGGTTGGGCCCTGGACGCGATGGACGTGGGCCTCATCTCCTTCATCATGGCGGCCCTGATCCAGGAGTGGGGGCTGACCACCACCGAGGCCTCGTGGCTCGGATCGATCGGATTCGTGGGCATGGCGGTGGGCGCCTCGCTCGGTGGCCTGTTGGCGGACCGGATCGGGCGGCGCCAGGTCTTCGCGCTCACGCTGTTCGTGTACGGGATCGCCACGGGCGTCTCCGCGCTCTCCACGGCGCTCCTGATGCTCATCATCCTGCGGTTCATCGTGGGCCTCGGGCTGGGCGCGGAGCTGCCCGTGGCCTCCACGCTGGTCTCCGAGTTCGCGCCCCGGAAGATCCGCGGGCGCGTGGTGGTGATCCTCGAGTCCTTCTGGGCCGTGGGTTGGTTCATGGCGGCCCTGATCGGCTTCCTCGTGGTCCCGGGCTCGGAGAACGGCTGGCGCTGGGCGCTCGCGTTCGGGGCAGTCCCGGCCGTATGGGCGCTGGTGATCCGTTGGCACCTTCCCGAGTCCGTGCGATTCCTCGAGGCCCGCGGGCGGCATGAGGAGGCCGAGGCCGTGGTGCGGGATTTCGAGGCCGCCGCGGGCGTGGAGCACGAGGAGTCCCGTCCCATCGAGCCGGCCCCCACCCCCACCCCCGGGGAGCTGTGGGCCTCCCGGTTCCGCACCCGCATCATCGCGCTCTCGCTCACGTGGTTCGGGATCAACTTCGCGTACTACGGCGCCTTCATCTGGTTGCCCACGCTGCTCGCGGACAAGGGGATGAGCCTGTCCCGATCTTTCGGATACACGCTCATCATCACGTTCGCGCAGCTCCCGGGCTATGCCGTGGCGGCGTGGCTGATCGAGAAGTGGGGACGGCGCCCCACCCTCGCCACATTCCTGGCCGGCAGCGCGGTCTCCGCCGCCGCCTTCGGGCTCGCGATCAGCGCCGCGGAGCCGGACCCGGCGGCCGGCCTCGCCAGCGTCTGGGTGGTGGTCCTCACCGGATGCCTGCTCTCCTTCTTCAACCTCGGCGCCTGGGGCGCGCTGTACGCCATCACCCCCGAGGTCTTCCCCACCTCCCTGCGGGGTGCGGGCTCCGGCGCGGCGACGGCGATCGGCCGGGTTGCGGCCATGAGCGCACCTCTCCTGGTGCCGGTGTTCGTTGCGGCTGGCGGCCTGGTGCTGGCCTTCTCCGTCCTCGGGCTCAGCTTCCTGCTCGCGACAGCGGCCTGCCTGTTCCTCCCCGAGATGACGGACGAGGCGCTCGAGGAGCGTTGATTCCCCCGGGTTTCAGCCGGTGATGGCGCGGAGCTCCATCGGGTTCATGGTGGCGAACCGGATCTCCTGCGAGCGCGGGTCGTTCGTGATGTTCATGAAGTAGTCCGTGGTGAACACCCGGCCACTCGCGAACGAGTAGGTGGCGGTCATCCTGGTCACCGCGCGCGTGCGTGGGCTGCCGCTGAGGACCATGGTGGTGGCGTTGAAGCGCATTCCCGCGGGAACGCCGTCCATACGGACTCCAGTGGCTGCCTCCTCATCGATCGAGGCGCCGAGCTTGATCTGGACGGGCAGGCCGTTGCGCAGCACCATCATCGCGGCACCACCCACGTTGAGGATCTGCACCTCTCCCTCGATCACCTCGGGGCCGCCGGGTCCCGGTCCCGGATCGGTGGGGAAGACGGGGTCAATGGGGAAGCCCGGATCG
>JAUNRP010000139.1 GCA_030544165.1 bacterium | reverse complement strand
TGAACAGGTCCGACTGCAGGAAGATCTGGCCGTCGGTGATCGAGATGACGTTGGTGGGAATGTAGGCCGAGACGTCGTTCGCCTTGGTCTCGATGATCGGCAGGCCCGTCATCGAGCCGGATCCCATCTCATCGGAGAGCTTCGCACAGCGCTCGAGGAGGCGGCTGTGCAGGTAGAAGACATCGCCCGGGTAGGCCTCGCGGCCCGGCGGGCGACGCAGCAGCAGGGAGACAGCCCGGTAGGCCTCGGCCTGCTTGGAGAGGTCATCGAAGATGATCAGGACGTGCTTGCCCTCGTACATCCAGTGCTGGCCGATGGCGGAGCCGGTGTAGGGGGCCAGGTACTTGTAGCCGGCCGGATCGGAGGCGGGCGAGACCACGAGGGTGGTGTACTCGAGGGCGCCACCCTCCTCGAGCGCGGCACGCACCGAGGCCACGGTGGAGCCCTTCTGGCCGATCGCCACGTACACGCAGCGGACCTGCTTGGAGGGATCCCCGCTCTCCCAGTTGGCGCGCTGGTTGAGGATCGTGTCGATCGCGATGGCGGTCTTGCCGGTCTGGCGGTCACCGATGATGAGCTGGCGCTGTCCGCGGCCGATCGGGATCATCGAGTCGATGGCCTTCAGGCCCGTCTGGAGCGGCTCGTGAACCGACTTGCGCATCATCACGCCGGGTGCCTGCAGCTCGAGGGCGCGGCGGCCGGAGAGGTCCTTGATCTCACCCAGGCCGTCCAGCGGGTAGCCGAGCGGGTCCACCACGCGTCCGAGGTAGCCCTCGCCCACGGGCACGGAGAGCACCTCACCCGTGCGGCGAACCTCCTGCCCCTCCTCGATTCCGGTGAAGTCACCAAGGACGATGGCACCGATCTCACGGACATCGAGGTTCATCGCGAGGCCGAGCGTTCCGTCCTGGAAACGGAGCAGCTCGTTGGCCATGGTGCCGGGCAGGCCCTCGATGTGGGCGATTCCGTCCGAGGCCATCGAGACGCGTCCGATCTCCTCGGTCACCACCTTTGCGGGCTCGTAGGAGTTCACATAGGTGTCGAGAGCGGCCCTGATCTCTTCGGGCTTGATCGTCAACTCGGCCATTTGATGGGCTTCCTTCTTGGTGTGGACCCGTGGTGGGTCGGTCAGTCTGAGAGGTCGCGCTGGAGTGCGGCGAGGCGGGAGGAGACCGTGCCATCCACGATGTCGTCACCCACCACGATCCGCATTCCACCGATGATCTCGGGGTCGATTCGAACGTGCACCTGGACATTGCTGCCGTAGCGCTCCGCGAGGAGCTTCTCCACGCGCTCCACCTGCGCGGTGCTGAGCGGAAGTGCGGCGGTGACCACCGCCACCTTCCGGTCCCGGCGCTCGGCAGCGAGGCGGGTGTGCGCCCGGAGGGAGGAGATGACGCCCTGGTGGCGGGGGGCCCAGACCATCCGGCGCAGCATCATGAGGGTGTACTCGGAGACCTTCCCTCCGAACACCTCCTCCACGAGCCGGATCCGCTGGTCGGGAGCCTTCATCGGGTCACCGAGGTGGTCCCGGAGGCGCCGCTCCTTGGTGAGCAACTGCTCCACAGCGAACATCTCGTCGGCCATCTGGACCAGGTGCCCGTTGCGCTCGGCATCCGCCATGACGGTGGTGCTGGCGAGGCGCCCGATGGATCCTGCGAGATCGCCCTCGTCCGACCAGTGTGCGCGGGCCATCCCCTTCGCGAGGTCGAGGACGTCCTCGTGGACCTTGCCCCGGAACACGTTGTCGATGAGGTTCGCCTTGGCGTCCGCGCTCGCGGCCGGATCGGTGAGGATGCGGCGGAGCTGGGAGTTCGCATCGAGCGTGTCAGTCACGAGGAGCATGTCGAGCGACATCTGCTTCAGGTCACCCTCGGTGGAGGCCATGACGGTCTCCCACCGCTCGGCGGCGGCATCGAAGGACGACTGGCTGATTGCTCGCATCTCCATGACTACTTCTCCCCCTCCGCAGCGATTCCAACGGGGCTCTCGGCCTCGAGATCGGAGAGGAAGCGATCGATCACACGCGTCTGCATGTCTCCGTCGGTGAGCGTCTCACCCACGATGCGCGATGCGAGCTGGCTGGCCATGAGGCCCACCTCGGAACGCAGCGAGATCTCGGCGGCCTGGCGGTCGGCCTCGATCTGACGGTTGGCGGCGGCAACGATCCGCTGACCCTCGGACTCGGCCTTGGCACGGGCCTCGGCCACGATGGCCTTGCCCTCCTCCGAGGCGCGGTCACGGATGCCGGCGGCCTCGCGGCGCGCGGCCGCGATCTCGTCGTCGAACCGGGCGCGGAGTTCGGCTGCTTCGGCACGGGCCTGCTCCCCGGCCTGGATGCCACCCTCGATCTTCTCCGCACGCTCGTCGAGCATGGCGGTGACCCGGGGGAGCACGAACATCACCATGGGGACGGCGATGATGGCGATCGCCACCGCCGACCAGATGATGTCATACCACGGTGGGATGAGCAGTCCGATACCACTCGGCGTCTCGGACGCCATGGGCACGATCACGGGAAACACGGAACGAGTCCCCGTCTCTTAGAGGATCAGACCGGCGACCAGGCCGAGCAGACCGAGCGCCTCAACGAACGCCGCACCGATGAACATGTTGATGCGGATCGGGCCGGCCATCTCCGGCTGGCGCGCGGTGGCCTCCTGGGTCTTGCCCACGAGGATACCCAGGCCGATACCGGGGCCGAGGGTCGCGAGGCCGTAGCCGATCGTGGCGATGTTGCCTTCCATGGGGTGTTTCCTTCCGTGATGTTCGTCCGGGCGCATGCCCGGCCGGCTGTGTTCCCGCCGAGGCGGGAAGTTCTTAGTGTTCTGACGTGGAGAGTTCGATGTAGACGGCGGACAAGAGGGCGAAGATGAAGGCCTGCAGTGCGGCGATGAACAGCTCGAAGATCGTGAACGCAACACCCGCTGCGAGGGTCACCACTCCACCGAGCTTCATCGCACCCGCCGCCTCCATGAACAGGAAGTTGGTGGCGGAGAAGCACAACACCAGGAGGAAGTGGCCGCTCATCATGTTGGCGAGCAGACGGATGGTGAGGGTGAGTGGGCGCAGGATGAAGGTGGAGATCAGCTCGATCGGCGTGAGGATGATGTAGATCGGCCACGGCACCCCGGCGGGGAAGAGCTGGCTCTTGAAGAAGTTCCCGGTCCGGGTGAGCCCGTTCGATCCGTGGGCGTGGGCGATTCCTGCCCAGATGAAGGCCACGAGGGCGATCACCGCCATGGTCATGGGGAAGCCCACCACGGAGGATCCGGCGATGTTCATGAACGGGATGATTCCCGTGATGTTCATGGCGAGGACGGAGAAGAAGATGACGGTGAGGAGGGGCGTGTACTTCCTCCCCTTCTCCTCTCCCAGCACCTCCACGGCCACGGAGTTCCTGACGAATCCCAGGCCCATCTCGGCCAGGGACTGCTTCCGGCTCGGCACCAGGGACATCCTGCGGGTGGCCCAGACGAAGAACAGGGTGATCGCGATGGCAGCCACCAGGCGGATCAGCATGATCCGGTTCATCTCGAAGATGGTGCCCTCGAACAGGAACGCCGGGGGGAAGAACTCGCTGATCTGCGGACCGTGGAATCCTCCGTCGTCACCCTCCGCCATCGGGAGCATGAGACTCGTCATCGCTGCGAGCGCATTCACGTGGGCAACTCCCGGGATAGTGACGAACGTGGAGGGCGTGGCAGGACATCATGGTCAGCCACGGAACGGGTCGAGCCTAACGTATGTGATCGGGGGTGCGCGCCCCGTTCCACGCTGCGGGTGCTGGATCTGGCGCCATTCGTGACAAGTCCCACAGCACTGCCCGGCGGGCACCTCACTGTCCCGGGGCGTGGCCCTCGGGTCCCTCGGCATCCTCGGGCCGGCGCGCCGCAGGCTGGGTGGGCGCCGTGTACGGCACCCGTGCCCGCATGGCCTCCCGTACCTCGATCGCCGTGGAGCCGATGATGGCCACCACCACCACGCCGAACAGCACGTACCGGTTGTAGAAGTCCTGACCCCGCACCGCGATGAGGACCGCGAACAGGATCACCATCTTGGCGAGCCAGCCACCGAGGAGTGCGCCGGAGGCCACCCAGATCGGCTTGTCCGCGGTGATCTGCCCGAGGATGACGGTGGTGAGCGCGAAGGCGCCGGAGAGGGCAGCTCCCAGGAGTGCCGCCCAGACGCCCGGCATTCCCGCGAACAGCCACCCAAGCCCGGTGCCCGCCACCAGGATCACGCCGAGCAGGATGAACTTCCACCGGAGCATGGCGTTGAACATGTCCCGTGTGGCGCGGGCCGAGTCCTCGTCCACGTGCCCGAACGCCGGGGTGGTGCGGCCGTGGTCAGTCATACCTGCTCCTTGGTGTCATCGTGTGCCGGGAGGCCGGCGGGCGCGGGAGACGGCGGTCTCCTCAGGGCAAAGCGGGTGAGGAGGATGGCGATCACCACGCACACCGCGGCGAACATGCCCACCTCCCGGGGGGGCAGCACCACGAACAGTGCCACGGAGAAGGAGAGCACGAACGTCCACACGTACATGATGAAGACCGCGCCCTTGTGGGAGTGGCCCAGATCGAGGAGGCGGTGGTGCAGGTGCATCCGGTCCGCCTGGAAGGGGGACTGGCCCCGCCCGATCCGGCGCACCACCGCGAGCAGCATGTCGATCACGGGGAGCGCGAGCACCGCCACGGGCAGCAGGAGGGGCAGGAACGCGGGGAACACCTGGCCCATGGAGACGCGGGTGGGATCGATGTTGCCGGTCACGATGATGGTGGCGGCGGCGAAGAGCAGCCCCAGCAGCATCGCGCCCGAGTCCCCCATGAAGATCCGGGCCGGGTGGAAGTTGTGGGGCAGGAACCCCACGCACACCCCCACCATCGCCGCGAGCACGGCGGCGGCGAGCGAGGAGTAGTCCTCCGGGGAGCTCGCACGCGTGAGGAGGTAGGTGTAGAGGAAGAAGGCGCTGCCCCCGATCCCCACGAGGCCGGCCGCGAGCCCGTCGAGCCCATCCACGAAGTTGACGGCGTTCAGCGTGAACACCACAACGAACACCGTGGCGAAGAAGGAGAGCCGGGTGGATCCCACCGTGAGGCCCGCGATCGGGAAGGTCACCAGGGCAACGCCGAAGAACGCGAGGATGAGGCCAGCGAAGATCTGGCCCCCGAGCTTCGCCCACCAGTCCAGGTCCCACAGGTCGTCCGCGGTTCCGAGCAGCACCACCCAGAGGGCCGCGAGTCCCACCCCGATGATCTGGTTGGTCTGGGCGAACTGCGAGCCCAGGTACGGGATCTGGGAGGCCGCCAGCAGGGCCACGGCAACGCCCACGAACATGGCGAGTCCGCCCAGGCGCGGAATCGGGGTGGTGTGGATGTCCCGCGAGCGCACCGGGGTCAGGGCGTGGATGTAGCGCGCGAGGTGGCGCACGATCGGCACCAGCAGGAACGTCACCGCTGCCGCGATCAGCATCACCAGGAGGTAGCTACGCACCGGGCGCCGCCCCGTCTCCCGGCTCGGTGCTCGGCCCGGTCTCGGGGACCGGCTCCTCCTCAGG